>JBHJNW010000068.1:0-74401 GCA_050330395.1 Pleurocapsa sp. | reverse complement strand
CTACCCCGTAACTGACTTGTGGTATCAGGGAAAAGGGTAAAGGTTAAGGGGAAAAGGACGATAAATTGATTATCAACTCTAAATTATTAAGTTTACTTGTACTGGTGCAAGATGTGAGTAATAGGAATGCCTCAAAACGGAAACAGTTGACTCAAGATATAGCTGAATGGGCTAAATTAATTTTCAACCGCGGAATCTAGCGCGCGTGCTGGAGCAAATAAGCTAAAAGCTAATAGCTTGTTTGACAATAGTGTTGATGAAAAAGCTGATAGCATTCGCAGGCGGTATCTTCTAGAGCTTCTCGGTCTAAGATGTTAATTCTGCCACGGGCATAACTAATCATTCCTGCTCGCTGCAATACACCTGCGGTTATCGTCACCCCCGAACGGCGAACCCCCAGCATATTACCAATAAACTCTTGAGTCAAAGGCAGCTCATCAGACTGAATTAAATCTTGAACCATCAGCAGCCAGCGGGCAAGCCTTTCTTCAATGGTATGATGACGGTTGCAGACTGTTAATTGAGCAGCTTCTGTGAGTCTGCTTTCGGTATAGCGCAGCAACAGCCTGTACAACCCTTCTCCCCGCTCAAACTCATTTTTAAGCACCTGAGCCGAAATTTTCGTTCCCCCATTAGGTATCTGAACCATCGCCCGATTGTAGCTGCGATCGCTGCCTAGAATAACTGGCAAACCGAGCATTCCCGTTCTACCGACGATACCAGTTTCAGTAGTCGTACCATTCTCTAGGATATTGACTAAAGAAATTATGGCGTTCTCGGGAAAATAAACGGTATCAATTAAGTCAGATGTTTGGTAAATTATTGTCCCAGAAGTTAACTGGACAGGAATTAAGTAAGGCTCTATCTGTTCTACTACGCAAGTTTCATAAGTATAAAATCTAACTGTTGGCAATAAGAGTGCATCTTTAGTTTTTTGCTTACCTATAGTTAGATGTATAGTTATTTATACCGTAATTTAGCTAACTTAGATAGAACTACAAATGTTGAGAATTTGAGAATCTAAATTGATCACATCAAAAGGCTTGATAATTATCCCTTCAGCAAAGGTATTTTCTAGGCTTTCGATTACTTCTTCTTGAGTCATTGCTGTCATAAAAATGACGGGAATTGAACAGGTAAATAGATTATTTTTCAGGATTTCATAGACAGTTAATCCGTCCAAATCTGGCATGATAACGTCTAAAAGAATTACATCTAGTCTTTCAGTCTCTGCTGTGGTAATCCCTGCCACTCCATTTTCTGCGGTCAATACTTCCCAGTCTGGATTAGTTTCTAAAGCGAACTTAACTAAAGTTAAATTATCTTCATTATCATCAATAAGTAAAAGCCGTTTAGTAGCCATATAACTTGCCTATGATAGTACTTAACTAACCTTATTTTTATTGATTTTTAATCATAGTTTTGTACGGTTCCAAACATAGGCGAGAATTTATTTAGCTTTTTATTTAAAAAGATGATGATCTATATATCCCAAATATCTAGCAATTAATCTTTATCCCCATAGCTAGGATAAATCATCGATAATTAATATCTGGTTTCTATTCTCTAATTACTCTGCTTTTATGTCTTTTGTTGGTTTACATATCCATAGCGACTATAGCTTGCTAGATGGTGCATCTCAGATTCCTCAGTTAATCGATCGCGCTTTAGAACTAGATATGCCGGCGATCGCCCTAACGGATCACGGGGTAATGTATGGGGCGATCGAACTAATTAAAGTATGTCGCAACAAGGGAATTAAGCCAATAATTGGCAATGAGATGTATATAATTAATGGCGACATCGAAGTTAATATTACTGAAAAGAAAAAACGCCACCGCAAATATCATCAGGTGGTGTTGGCGAAAAATACTCAGGGATATAAGAACTTAGTTAAGTTAACTACTATTTCTCATCTCAAAGGCTATCAAGGCAGCGGTATCTTTGCTCGTCCCTGTATTAATAAAGAACTGTTGGCAAAATATCATGAGGGTTTAATTGTTACTAGCGCCTGTTTGGGAGGAGAAGTACCCCAGGCGATTTTAAAAGGAGATTTAGCCCACGCACAGAAGGTAGCTAAGTGGTATCAGGATTTGTTTGGGGATGATTATTACTTAGAGATTCAGGATCATGGTTCGCCAGAAGATCGCATGGTGAATGTAGCAATTGTCAATATTGCTCGTAAGCTAGATATTAAAATTGTGGCGACTAACGACTCTCACTTTATTTCTTGCTATGACGTAGAAGCCCATGACGCGCTGTTATGTATCCTGACACAAAAACGGATTACCGATGAAAAGCGTTTACGCTACAGCGGTACGGAGTATCTTAAATCTGCGGTGGAGATGAAGCTGCTGTTTCGCGATCACTTAGAGGATGATGTCATTAAAGAGGCGATCGCTAATACCTTAGAAGTGGCTGAGAAAATTCAGCCGTACCACATTTTGGGTGAACCCCGTATTCCAGATTATCCTGTGCCAGCGGGACATACTGCCGATAGTTATTTAGAAGAAGTTACACGCCAGGGATTGCTCGACAGACTTAAATGCCGTAATCATAACGAAGTCGATCCTGAATACATGCAGCGGCTTGAGGTGGAACTCAAAGTAATGCAGGAAAAAGGCTTTTCTACCTACTTTTTGGTAGTTTGGGATTATATTAAATACGCTAGGGATAATCATATCCCGGTTGGGCCAGGTAGGGGAAGCGCAGCAGGTTCATTAGTGGCATACTGTCTGAAAATTACGAACATCGATCCAATCCATCACGGCTTATTATTTGAGCGGTTTCTTAATCCCGAACGGAAATCAATGCCTGATGTGGATACAGATTTCTGCCCCGATCGCCGTGCCGATATGATTAAATACGTTACCCAAAAGTACGGTGAAGCTAACGTTGCGCAAATTATTACCTTCAACCGCATGACTTCCAAGGCGGTTCTCAAAGACGTAGGCAGGGTATTAGGCATTGACTTTGGCGAGCAAAATCGTCTTGCCAAGATGATTCCCGTGGTGCGGGGTAAGCCGACCAAACTTAAGGTGATGATCTCGGCGGGGACTCCTGAACCTGCTTTTAAACAAGCTTACGAAAGCGAAAGCGTCAAAATTTATAACGATAATAAAGAAGAAGTTGGTGCGGTTAAAGTTCGCAACTGGGTTGATATGGCGATTCGGATTGAAGGTACGAATAAAACCTTTGGCGTTCATGCTGCTGGCGTGGTAATTTCTTCCCAACCTTTAGACGAAATTGTCCCGCTACAAAAGAATAATGACGGGTCAGTAATTACTCAATATTATATGGAAGATATTGAAGCTTTAGGTCTCTTGAAAATGGACTTTTTGGGCTTAAAAAATTTGACGACAATTCAACGGGCAGCAAGTTTAGTTCAAAAAACCAAAGGTATTGTTCTAGATTTAGACCAGATACCTTTAGACGAGAAAAAAGCTTTAGAAATTATTGCTAAAGGCAAGCAAAAGAAACTACCTGACGACATTCAAGAGACTCATAAACTGTTTCGCGCGGGAAACTTAGAAGGTATTTTTCAACTAGAATCTGACGGCATGAAGCAGATTACTAGAGACTTAAAACCTTCAGGTATTGAAGATCTTTCTTCTATTTCTGCTCTCTATCGTCCAGGACCATTAGATGCAGGATTAATTCCGATTTTTATTAATCGCAAACATGGCAGAGAAAAGGTTAGTTATCAACATCCTTTATTAGAATCAATCCTCAAAGAAACCTATGGCGTAATTGTCTATCAAGAGCAAATTATGAAAATTGCTCAAGAATTAGCCGGCTATTCTTTAGGTGAAGCCGATCTGCTTCGTCGCTGTATGGGTAAGAAGAAATTAGCTGAAATGGAAAAGCATCGAGAGAAGTTTATTGATGGTTCGGCTAAAAATGGGGTGAGAAAAGAATTAGCTAATGAACTATTTGATCAGATGGTCTTATTTGCCGAATATTGCCTCAGTTATGACACGGAAGTGTATACTGTTGAGTATGGTGGGCTACCTATTGGCAAAATTGTCGAATCGCAAATAAAATGCTCAGTTTATAGTGTTGATCGCCACGGCTTGCTTTACACTCAACCAATCGTTCAATGGCACGATCGCGGTTTACAAGAAGTCTTTGAGTACACTTTGGCTAACCAGGCAACTATCTGTGCGACCAAAGATCATAAATTTATGACTGTTGACGGGCAAATGCTCCCCATAGATGAAATATTTGAGCGTGGTTTGGAATTAAAAGAAGTTGATGTGACTAAGTGTAAGAATTCCGACAGACATGTTGCACAGGATATGTAAATATACGTGCAAGTATCTAAATAAGCTAAATAAGTAGAGTGTTGTTCGAGCGAAGTTTATTCAACTCTGGAGTCATAGCAATTTGAATTACCGTAAATTTTCTCCGATGATGCGATCGCCTTACGAACCAGTTGTCAGAATTAAGCCAGAATCACCTTGGTGGGTAAAGATTATTACTGTTAAACCAAAATGTGTTTATTATTTTGGTCCATTCGATAGCCAAAATGAAGCGAGAGAATCTCAGTCTGGTTATATCGAAGATCTAACCGCAGAACAAGCCAGAGGCATTAGTATTGAAATCGAACAACATCGTCCAAAATTATTAACTATTGCTGAAGAATAATTCTTCAACAGAGCTTAATTTGGAAATTAAGTATCACCACGAATTGTTGCCGATTGAGTAAGCATTTCAGCTCCTATTTGCATTGCTTTGACTTGATCTTTAGACCAGTCAACAGGACTTTGACAGTGATGGGCAACTAATAAACCCCATAAACCAGCGGGAGGTAAAACTGGGACAACTAGATTGGCTCTTACCTGCATTTGCTGTAAAAAATCACGATGACATTCGGCGATGGGTGCAGTCTCGATATCGGCGATCGCATTTACTCTGCCATTTTGATATAGAGCAGCGTACTCGCCATTAAAACATTCATCAGGCCCTGTTGAACCCAAAATTGAATAATTATTCGAGCTTAAAGATTCAAAGGTGACTCTTCCTTCCCAGTGGCGATAAAAATAATATAAGACGACGCGATCAACGCTGAGTTTTTTTCTCAAGTCATCTGTTACGTTTTGAACTAGCTGATCTTTGGCAAGATCATTAGATAAACGATGCAACAGTTTTTCTAAACCAGGATCGGGCATAATTTACAGGAAGCAATTTGGCACAATGTTCTTGAAAAGTCTAATTACTCAGATAGAGCTACTAAATCCTTTGATATTATATTATATTGCTGTCAGGGTAAGAAAATTGGGCAAGCAAGATTAAATCGGCTTAATCTGCGATCGCCATCTCGCCAATCATTCTCGCACCGCGATATTGTTACTTACCTCTGAGAAAGATTATGTTGGAAGTGACTTTCTATGTGAGTTTCCACCTGACTAATCAAAGTTTCTGCCATCGCGATCGCCGTTTCAATTAGTTCTTGCTGTTGTCCTGGACTCAATTTGCCACTGGCTGTGGGATAAACTCGCTCAAGGCTGGGATTTGCTAGCATCCCTGCCAGTAGCTGGGTCGCAATTTGCTTAATTTCGTCTGCTTGTGACTTCATGGTTTTTTAGCTGGTTTAAAATTCAAAAATACTTAGTTATTAGTTTTACCGTTGCTGTGAGTAATTACTGCCAAGAACTTTTCGTTAGTTAGCTTTCCCGACTGCAACCATTGATCGACTGCGACAGTTTTTTGCGCTAGGCTAAGTTGCGATCGCAGTTTGACTCCTTCTAAAATTTCTTTTTCCAATAAGGTTTGCGTAATTTCTACTAAGAGTTGGCGATTGGTGCGTAAAATTTCTCCAGCAATTTGGTGTGCGCCATCAATTACTGCCTTGACTTCGCGATCGATTTCTTCAGCCAGTTGGGGACCTACCTGACGGCGAGGATTGGTAATACCATCTAAGAATTGCTGCTGAATCTTTTCAAATGCTATCGGCCCAAGGCGATCGCTCATCCCATAGAGGGTTACGTATCTTTCGGCGAGATCGGTAGCTTTTTGGATATCATCACTTGCACCAGTAGACACCTTACCAAAAATTAATTCTTCGGCGGCGCGTCCACCCAATAAAGTAGCAATACGACCGCGAATTTCATCCTCAATCATCAAAAAACGGTCTTCTTCTGGCAATTGCAGCGTATAGCCCAACGCTCCGATACCACGAGGCACGATCGAGATCTTTTCAATCTGATCCGTACCAGGCATCAGCGAGGCAACAATGGCATGACCTACTTCGTGATGGGCAACGGTTTTCTTTTCGATTTCATTTAGCACCCGCGATTTTTTTTCTAAGCCAGTGAGAATTCTTTCGCTAGCTTCCTTAAAATCGTCCATGACTATAGCAGGGCGATCTCGACGAGCAGCCAGCAAGGCAGCTTCATTGATTAAGTTTGCCAGATCTGCTCCAGCAAAACCAGGAGTACGAGCCGCTATCTTATTGAGATCTACATCTCCTGCTAATCGGACATTGCGGGCATGGACTTCTAAAATTGCCAGTCTTCCAGACTTGTCAGGGCGATCGACCACAATACGGCGATCAAAACGACCAGGACGTAACAAGGCAGGGTCGAGGACTTCTGGGCGATTAGTAGCAGCCAGCAGAATTACTCCTGCATTGGGTTCAAAGCCATCCATTTCGGCTAATAGCTGGTTGAGTGTTTGTTCGCGTTCATCGTTACCACCCATTAATGAGCCAGCAGCAGCGCGAGATTTACCCAAGGCATCTAGTTCATCGATAAAGACAATGGCAGGAGCTTGTTTTTTAGCACGGTCGAATAAATCTCGCACTCGTGATGCCCCAACCCCAACAAACATTTCGATAAATTCTGAACCAGAAATACTAAAGAAAGGAACTTTTGCTTCCCCAGCGATCGCTTTTGCCAAGAGAGTTTTACCCGTACCTGGAGGGCCGACTAACAATACGCCTTTCGGTATTTTTGCTCCTAACAGGATATATTTAGCTCCATGCTGCAAAAAATCAACTATTTCTAACAATTCTGCTTTGGCTTCATCAATTCCTGCCACATCATCAAAAGTAACGTCCATTGTTCCTTCGGAATAAATTCGCGCGTTACTGCGACCAATGCTAAAGGGACTTGTGCTGCCTTGTTGTCCTCGACTGAATAATAAATTACCCAAATTAATAATTAAAAAGAAGAAAAATAAGAATTTAATCAGACCCCAAACCCCATCGCTATTGGCAGGAGTTGCCGAAAACTCTACCTGATGCTGACGCAGTAGTTTGGGTAATTCTGTATCTTGTTCCACGATCGCTGTCACAAATGTTTGCTTCGACTCACTTTCAACTAATGGAGATTTGAGTATATATTTAATTTGGCTTGAGCCAATAGTAACGCTCTCCACGCGATCGCTTTCGACTAAATTAATAAATTCACTATAGGGTTGAACTTTATTAGCTGGTGTTGTCGGTAAGAATAAGCTAAATACAATCAAGCAGAGTGCTGTGACAATCATGCTCCAACCTATAGGACTCGATTGTGGAGTTTTGGTTGAATTTTGTCGTTTAGGCATCTTTAACGCTCCCGTCAATACAATTTGGCAATTTGGCGATCGAGATTAAGTAAGGGCAATTCGCCTCTACTTCAACAAGATTCGGCAAAACGTTGGTGGGTCTGTTGAGATAGTAAATTGCATACTTCCTGGTCAGATACTTGACTAAAATCTTCGTACCAGAAACCGACGGCACTCAAAGACTTGGGTGTAACCAGACAAGTAATTTCGTCTACCAAGGTTTTGAATTGTCTAATGGTTTTTTGAGCTGCAACGGGAGTAGCAATAATAATTTTTTGGGGCTGGTGTGGCTGTAAAGCAGTGATCGCAGCGTGCATGGTTAAACCAGTAGCAACGCCATCATCAACTAAAATAACCAGACTGTCTTTGATTTTGAGCATGGGACGATGGTGTCGATAACAGGATTCTCGCCATCTTAATTCTGCTTTCGCTTTAGCAGCGATCGCGTTTATTTGTGCTTGGTCAACCTTATGGCTTTGAGTTATGTTTTCATCAATAATCGTGATGTTACCACTGTAGTCATGAATTAAAGCAGATTCGGCGATCGCTCCCATTGCTGTTTCGGGATAGTTAGGTAAACCTAGTTTTCTGACCAAACAAACATCCAGAGGCAGGTTTAAATTCTTCGCTATTTCATAAGCTACAGGTACGCCACCACGAGGCAACCCCAAGACTATTGCCTGAGGATGATTGACATAGGAAGTCAATTGTTTAGCTAATTTTCTGCCTGCTTCTCGCCTATCGGTAAATACTGCATTCATTTTCTTTTCCTGCTTCAATCGATCTAAACTATAAATCTTAAGTTTGAAGAAATTGTGAGTTCTCCAATATCTACTCCCTCGATATATTTATTTTGATTAAACTTAACCGCTCAATTGTCTTAACCTGAACTCAGGTTTTGCTATGGTTAAATCAGAAGTTGCTCTGGGTAATTGTGATGCGCGCCATGATTTTAGATCGAGCAGGTCAAAAGCTACGAGAAGCTGAACTACCTTTGCCGCAACCGCAACCCGAACAAGTATTACTCAAGGTTCACGTCTGCGGAGTATGTCGTACAGATTTACACATAGTGGATGGTGAGCTAAGTAAACCCAAACTCCCCTTGATCTTAGGTCATCAAATTGTCGGAACGGTAGTCGAAACGGGAGCGAAAGCCAATAAATATCCGTTGGGTACTCGTGTTGGCGTACCTTGGTTGGGGCATACCTGCAATTGTTGTCGTTATTGTCTGGCTGGGCAAGAAAATTTATGCGATCGCGCTTTATTTACTGGTTACGATCTAAATGGTGGTTATGCCGAATATACTGTTGCCGACGAAGGCTTTTGTTTTCCGATTCCTGAAGGTTTTTCAGATCTACAGGCAGCACCTTTACTTTGTGCAGGATTAATTGGCTATCGCTCCTATCGGATGACCGAAGATGCAGCCAAAATAGGTTTTTATGGCTTTGGGGCAGCCGCACATATTTTGCTCCAGGTAGCAAATTATCAAAGTAAGCAAGTATATGCTTTTACCCGTTCAGGAGATATTCAAGGTCAACAATTTGCTCGCCAGCTTGGTGCAGTTTGGGCAGGAAGTTCGGATCAGTTACCACCAGAAGAGTTAGACGCAGCAATTATCTTTGCCCCCATAGGTAAATTAGTCCCCGCCGCACTAAAAGCAGTTGCTAAAGGCGGTATTGTGGTTTGTGCAGGTATTCACATGAGCGATATTCCTAGCTTTCCCTATCAGATTTTATGGTCAGAGCGAGTATTGCGATCGGTTGCTAATCTGACGCGCCGAGACGGAGAAGAGTTTTTGGCTTTAGCCCCACAAATCCCGATTCAGACAGAAGTTACAGCTTTTCCTCTATCTGAAGCCAACGAAGCTCTCAATGCTTTACGAGTTGGGAAAATTAACGGTGCTGCCGTGCTAAGTTGTGAGTTGGGTTGGTAATTATTAATTAATTACTAACTTCAATAAGTTGGTGTTTCTTCAACCGCATCCCAAGCCGCGTCACATTCTTGCTCGATTTCTTCTTGTAAATCGAAAGCTACGCGATTGTGTACCAGAGTTTCCTGAATTTTTGACGACAATCTATCAGAAGTAGATTCTGGTGATATTTTTGACTTCATAATCAAATCGGTAGTGGAAATCATGCCTAAAAGCTGTTTTTGAATTACGGGCGCTCTGGCGATTCCTGTTTCGGCAAATAGCCGTGCTACATTTTTCAAATCCAAATCGGGATTAACGACAATACAGGGCTTGGTCATAATTTGGTAGACCATAATTGAATCGGGATCTCGATCTTGGCTAGCTACTTTATAAACAATGTCTGTTTCGGTAACAATGCCGTAAGCACCGTCTTCACTCGGTTCAACCATCAAAGAACGTACCTTTTTTTTCTGCATTAGAGCGATCGCCTCAGCTACGGTAGCTAAAGCATCAATCGTACATACTTTAGTGGTCATGATGTCTGCTGCTTTCATTTCATTTCTCCCTTAGATTTCAACTACCCGAAATCGAAAGGAAATATGGACATTAATCCAGAAATTCCTTTCACTTAATTAATAAACCAGTAACTTGAGAAACTTGTGAGGAAGAAAGCTGAACTATTAATTAACGTTACTTATCGAATAGTTGCAAGCTGCTTCTAACGAAGATAAAAACTGATACAACCAAGGTATAGACAAATAAAACATCAGAGGCAAATAATTATGGATAACGTCTCTCACACTTTCATGACTGACGAAGACTGGATTGATCGAGGTAAAGCCGATGCTTGGGCAGGTAAACCCAAAGACTCCCCAGAACACGATCCGCAAGCAGCTAGTATGTATGACTTAGGTTACTGTGAAGGAGAAATCGAGTGATCGCCTGTCCAGCTTAAAAAACCAAATTTAAAACCTCATTAACTGTCAAAATTTAGTATTTTCAAATGTAGCCATTTTCTGATAAAACAGCCTCTAAATCTGGAATAAATGTATTAATGTCGGCAGGTATATAAGGTTGATAACAATTATAAAGACGATGAAAGGCAAGATCCATATTGATTCGTTCTTCAATTCGTCTAATCGCATCAGGATATTCACCTAACATACTTTTAATCGCTGCATAATTCCCTATCTCGCTAAAATAATTTGGACAGCTATTACTAACTTCTTGTCTTCTTGTTATTACTTCATCCCAAGAATGTTTAGCTTCCGTTCTGAGAAAATCAGGGTAATTAAGAGTTACATCTTGAAATCCATTGGGAGTGAGCGCAATTATTTGTGGCGGATATAAATAAGTACGTTCTCCAAAGGCATAATAAAATCTAGTATCTGAAGTAACTATTTCGATAATTCCATTATTATCTATATCTTTAAATTCCGTACATTGCGAAAAGCCTCCATCTTGAGAACCTCCTTTTAATATTCCCTCGCCTAATCTATAAAGTTTATCTGGTAAATTTTGATCATAAACAGTTATGTCTAAGTCACCAGCACCACAAGAACCCATACCGCTCACGCGATCTTCAATAACAAGACTGGCTTGGTTTTTCTCATAAAGATTCTTCAACGACACTGTTAAAGACTGAATGGCAGTACCTGCTGTGAACCCAACTTTTTGTTCGTATACTTTACCACCGTTAGAATCGAAGACGTAAACTGAGGATTCTTTTGCTCCTGTTCTATAAGATTGATCATCAGGAATAATGTTGAAAGCTATAGAATATTCAGTTTTTTTGTCACGAAGCTTATATTTAAAATTACAACCTTGATTACCAGAACCACCAGCAATAATAATTTCATTTTCTGTTAGTTCTAAACTACATCCTTCAACCTGAGCTGTTTCTGTTGACTGAGCTTGAGCTTGTTCTGGAATAAATGGACAAAACAAATATAAGGTAATGGCAGCTAGATATTTAATGAATAAATGTTTGTTTTTCATCGAATTTGCTTAATCAAGGACTCTTCTATCTTGAGAGTTCCCCAAAATGCAATGTCGAGTAGCAACTAACAACAGTTATTGTCTCAATTTGCTAAGTGTTAGACTAGCTTAAGTTAAATAACTCATAATGAATGTTCGAGCTACAAGAAACAAATAAACTATCTTATCTTAAGCAGTTTAGTCCTACTCATCGCTTTGGCAAGGTTGCAGAAGCAACTATTAATAGTAATCATCCTAGTCCAACAGCTTTAAATCGAGATTCAATTAAGGTTTTAAGTTGGAATATCGCCAAAAACAATCATGACTGCACTTGGAGTAATGATTTTTTAGCCATAGTCGAACAGCATCAACCAGACAAAATTTTTCTCCAAGAAGTTCGACTCTGTGCCGTTGAGCAACAAATTCCTGAACTGGCATCAATGGGGTGGAGTTTTGCCCCCAATTTAATTGATACTTTGGATAATACTTACTCTGGGGTGTTAACCGCGACTAAAAGCGATTGCCTCAAAAGTCAAGCCAAAATTACTCAGCACCAAGAACCAGTTACCAGAACGCCAAAAGTTTCTTTGTTTGTAGAATATCCTTTGGGCAGCGATCGCGATACTCTTTTAACCGTCAATACTCACTTAATTAACTTTGTCGAAACTAGCAAATTTCAGGCACAATTACAGGAAATAGAGGCAATTATCTCTCAACATCAAGGAGCAGTAATTTTCTCTGGTGATTTTAATACTTGGAATCGATCGCGCTGGCTAATTCTCTTACAAATGACGACTAAACTAGGCTTGACTCCTGTTGCTTTCCCACTGGTTGAAGCCCTCAAAATTAAACGTTTTTTGCTTTCTCCACCCCTAGATTACATTTTTTATCGAGGATTCAAGCAAAAAACCGCTAGTGCTAAGGTAATAGATAGTCTTTCTTCTTCAGATCATAATCCTCTACTAGTAGAACTTTACGTTTAGAGCGATCGCCAATGTATGCAGTCAGGGATTAATCTGGTTTCAGTCTTTAGCATCGTCACCATCATCGTACATGGTGTGGGAATCTTATCGGCTGCCCATGCGGTAATGGTGGTGCGTTCGTCTCGTGGTGCGATCGCCTGGGGTATATCCTTGATTACTTTTCCCTGGGTGGCTATTCCTTTATATTGGATTCTAGGCAAGAATGAATTTCAGGAATATGCTCAAGCATTGCAGAATGCCTATTCAGAAAAACATAAATTAGTTAGTCAGGCATATCAGGCAATCTTAAAATACAAGGCCGTACTGCCTGCTCAATTATCTGTCATCGAAAAACTGGCAGAAGTTTTTACTCCGCTGCCTTTTACGACTGGCAACGAGATCGAATTGTTAATTGATGGTCAGCAAACTTACCAAGCCATGTTGGAGGCGATCGCCCAAGCTCAAGACTATATTTTGCTGCAATCATATATTATCAACAACGATCGCGCGGGTAACGAGTTTAAACAGGCTCTGATTGAGCGAGCTAACCAGGGAGTGAGAGTAAATCTACTTTACGATAAAATTGGCTCGCGCAAACTCCCTCGTCACTACCTTAAATCCCTCCGACAGCATGGCATTAAAGTCAGTGGTTTTGGCAGTACCAGAAGAAAAGGCAACCGTTTTCGAATCAACTTTCGCAATCATCGTAAAATTCTGATTGTCGATGGACAAGTCGCTTTTATGGGTGGCTTAAACATTGGGGATGAGTATCTAGGCAAAAATCCGCGTTTTGGTTCGTGGCGAGATACCCATCTTAAGCTTCGCGGTGCTGCGGTTCAATGTTTACAGAGTGTTTTTCTCGGCGACTGGTATTGGGTTACCAGAGACATTCCGCAAGTTAGCTGGCAGGTACAAGCATCACAATACAATCAGACTGTACTGGTTTTACCAACAGGTCCTGCCGATCAACTACATAACTGCAACTTATTTTTTCTCAGTTTGATTGAGCGATCGCAAAGCCGTATCTGGATTGCTAGCCCTTACTTTGTTCCCAATACTTCAATTCTTAATGCCCTCAAGTTGGCTACCTTGCGTGGTGTAGATGTGCGAATTATTTTACCTAATCGCCCCGATCATCTGACTGCATATCTTTGTTCTTTTTCCTATTATACAGAGCTGCAAGCAGTCGGAATCAAGCTATATCGCTATCGCTCTGGATTTATGCATCAGAAAGTTATTTTAGTTGATCGCGACATTGCAGGCATCGGTACAGTTAATCTGGATAATCGCTCATTCTTTTTAAATTTTGAAGTAATGACCTTTGCTATTGATAGCTACTTTATTGAAAGCGTTGCTAAAATGTTGGAACAAGACCTCAATGTTTCTCGCTTGGTTAATCTCGATCATTATCAACAAAAACCTTTTTGGTTTAAGCTGACTGCAAGGGTATCTCGCCTACTAGCACCAATATTGTAAAGTTAGAAACATAGCATGAGTCCTGATTAAAAATGCGATCGCCATCAAGCAACGCGTGCTACCTGTCTTTAATTGCCAAGGAGTAAAAATCATGACTGAATTATTAGAGCAAAAATGTGTCCCCTGCACAGGAAATTTACCGACTGCGACAGAAGCAGAAATCAATATTTACAAAGCTCAAATACCCGACTGGAATATTATTAGCGAAAATGGTGAATTACATTTGCAAAGAGTTTACCAGTTTTCCGATTTTAAAAGCGCATTAGCTTTTACTAATCTAGTAGGAGATGTCGCCGAAGCAGAAGGACATCACCCTGCTTTACTGACTGAATGGGGCAAGGTAACTGTTAGCTGGTGGACTCATGCTATTAAAGGACTTCATCATAATGACTTTATTATGGCAGCCAAAAGCGATCTTCTATTCAAAAACCTTTAAACTTTTGAATTGAAAGTTTGATTCCCAGGTTTATAACCTAGGAGATAGCGAATCATATCCTTGACTTAAAATAAATTCTCGTGCTTGTTGAAGATTTTGTTGAGCATATCTTAGCTCTTGTTTTAATTGCTGATTCTCTGTAATCAACTGAATATTTTCTGACTGAAGATTGTTTAAGTTGTTGTTACCTGCATTGAGCTTACTTATACTCGCCTTTAATTTGGCAATTTCTTGGCTTAACTCGGCTTTCTCTCGTTGCAATATTTGCACCTGCTTGCCTATGTTTTTGGGAAAGCGATCGCTTTTAACTAAACTATATTTTTGCTGCTCTCTTAACCTTTGAATCTTATACGCTAATTCAGGATATTTATAGATATAGCTAGTAGAAACCTCTGCTTCTCTAGCCACAGAACGAATAGTTATTCGCTGATTATTTTCGATTAACTTAGCGATCGCTTTTTCGGTTTTAAACAATGCTTCTTGTCCCTTCTTTTTACTTGCTTGACTCAACCCTACTATCTGTTTATCTGACATTTGGTTATTCAATATAAATTGATGCAACTACGATGTGGACGTTGTAGACGTTTTTACTTTACCGCCGATAATTACTCTTATCGGCAGTAAAGTATTTTTTTAACAAATATCTCTAAAATGCTTGCCTCATAAAGAGAACTAGCGGACAAAAAAAATTATTTTAATACCTCCGAGCATTTAGATTTTTAAAGAACAGGCTATGATTGACTATCTAGCTTCGTTTTTATAATAGTTTATTAATCTAGTAGCAACACTTACAAGCTTCAGATAGTCATGAATTAGAATCAGTAATTGATATTGATATTAATCAAAAAAAATAACTATGAATAATCTCTAAATTTAATTAAAAAAGTTGTCTTGGTCTTTTAGTAATAAAGCTTGGTTGAGCAAATATTTGTTTAAATGTGCTAAATATTTAACTCGAACAAATGCCAGGGCGTACGAGTGCTGTAAGTAAACAACCAAAGGCTTATATCTTAACAAGCATAATGTGTCATAAATAAATTTATGACACATTAATTAAATATTAAAATTAAGCACCCAGAACTTGCTACTTTGCCGAGTCTTATTTTGTGTCAGAATTAGACTTTTGAAACATTTCATAGTAAGGGAGGTTATTTTTCAGAGCAAAATCAGTTTTAGACGAGTAAAAATTACCGTTATGATCATGAAAAGCCCAATTAGTAGGAAACTGGATGATTGCCCCCATGGTTAAAGGCACACCAGATTCTCTTAAAGCTTTAATTCTTCGATGTAGTGTACTTCTAGATAAACCCGTTGCTTCAATTAGCTGGCGATAACTGTATTCTTTGCCATCAATCAACATGATGTTTATTTTGATTCAATAATTGTGTCAGGAATTTAATTTTGACACAATTATTGGTAAATGACCAAAACAAGCCTGAATTATTTAAATTTACCAGAGAGCATTATTTAACTTTTAAAGATATGGCATTACCTAGAATAAAAGTAGCCAAAGATAAAGCCGAATTAGTTCAAAAACTTCTAAATACAACAGAAACAACGGGAGCTTTCGCAACTTATGCAGATATTATCGCCTTTGCTGCGAGTTTGGGAGCAAAATATCAACGGCGATCACGCCTTACTGAAATATCCGCAAGCGAACCAGCGCCAATTAGCCTAGAGATATTCATCTCTCGTGGTTACGATCGCCTGATTAAATTACTTGCGGTAATGGCAACTCAGGACATTAAAGTCTTATCTACAGAAGATCCAGCCGCAGAAGCTGCCAGAGTACTCATTTTTGAAGAATACGCTAACGGTGGTTTAGAAAAGCTACGACATGAATTACGGGGTGCTGTAGACTATACCGAAAGATTAGTTTTAATTTTAAACAACGCCAGATTTATGAGAGAAGTCAATGATCAAGAATTCGATCTGAGTCGGTTTTTATAATGTGTCAAAAGTTTAGAAATGACTCAAAAAAAAGTATTATTTAATACAGTTGATGTCACTTATCATACCTGCTACGAGCCAGAAGCAGAGCTAATTAAACAAGTAAAGCAGTTTGAGCGTCGCGTCGCCTTAATGCCAAATCCAATGACATTGCTGATCGATTGTGGGTCACAACTCATCTCAAACCTAAAGTAGAAAAACTACGGGTTTCAACCTAGACGGGGTTTATCAACTAATTTTAGTTTCAATTATTTACTTGTAAAATAGCGATCGCCTTCGGGCAATTTTTAACTCTGTTTAAAGATTTTTTTTTAATTAATAACTTAATTTAGTCGCTGTTTTCTTGACAATCGGCTAAAACTGTTTGTTGAAAAACAAGTATTTGAGAAGCCAACTTTGAACAAGTATATCGATAGCATAATTGTAATAACCAGTATTTGCTCGATGGGTTTAGCCAGCATATCTATTGCTGAAGATCAAATTTATGAACCGTCTAAAAATGTGGTTAAAGATCTTCAATTAGAACGGTTAGATAATTCTTTAGCTATCAAGATCAAAAAAATAGAGGGATTTAAAGCGCAAACTCTCCAAAAGACGCAACCCCAAGCCATATCTGACACGGCAGTTAACTTGATCAAAGAATTTGAAGGATTTGCCGATCAGGCTTATATCGATACTGATGGAACACCAGTAATTGGTTATGGCTTATCGAGAATAGCAGGAAAACCCGTACAGATAGGCGATCGCATTTCTCCGCTCCAGGCTGAAATTGCTTTGAAGCATCAATTACAAGAAATTCATCAAGAACTAGACAAAATAGTACAAGTTAATTTAAGCGATCGCCAGTTAAGCGCGTTAGCTTCTATTTCATTCAATGTCGGAGTTAACTCAATTAAAAATAGCACTTTAGTTAAAAAAATTAATGCCGAAGATTATGCTGGTGCAGCTAATGAGTTTCTGCGTTGGGATAAAGCTAATCTACGAGGCACACTGGTACAAATGCCAGGACTAACCAGAAGAAGACACGCTGAAAGACAATTGTTTTTAGATGTGAGTAGTTAATTTTTGCTGTCATCGAGCGTTTTACTGATAGCTAGAAAAAGACGAGCGCTTGACATCTCCATCGTGAGAAATCCAATCTAGATATTTGGGATTGTCGATCAGTTCTTGCGCCAACAAGAAGCTAGATATTGTCCAATTTTGATATTTTCTGGCTTCTTTCCCGACCAAGCGACCATTTTTGCCATCATAATATTCTGCCCACTCGTCTTTATGAAGGCGTTTAGCAGCAATGTCAATTGCTTGCTTAGCTAAATCAAAACGATCCATTTTCACTGCTGCTGCTACTAGAAATCCTAGTAATACTGGCCAATTTCCGCCATTATGATAAGACCAAGGACGATTTTTCGGATCGCAGCCTGTCAAGAGTTGCCAATCGCGACCTTTCAGGGCAGGAAAGCAAATTTTCATCGGCATCCAGCCAATTAGATCTTCCCATCTTTGCTCGATAGTGTGCATAATGATTTGCCCCTGTTGACGCATCACCAAAGACGACAAAATTGCCATCAAATTACCCAAAGCAAAAAAACGACAGTCAAGATGAGACGGTCCTAAATTACCTGCCAGATAACCCCCATCTTCGGGAAACCATTCACTTAATGCTGCATAGGGAATGGAATCTGCATAAATATTAAACTGATTTAAGGCATCTTCTCCATATTCTTCAGAATTATAGCGATAAATCACGTTTAACTTTTCTGGATCTAGCCAATAGTTATGACGAATATGACTAGTTAAAGGAGAAAGGCGGCTATCAATTGCCTGGAGAATTGTCACATTCTCTTTGTTGTATAGCAGTAATTCTCGGGCGCATCTTAGGGTAGTATGAAACAAAGCTTGAATCTCTAGCGGATGTCCATTGATTCCCATACGTCGGTCAATCATGCAAGCTCCATCGGGAACTAATAGCGTTGGGTACATATCAAACCGTGCCGAAAGACAAAGCTCAATAATTAATCTGATGCCCTTTTGCATTTCAGGACTGTGAGCAAGAGAACTTTCTTCTGTTGCTTTAACATAAGCCCGCAAAAGAAACATCCACCACAGACAAGAATCAACAGGAGTTACTCTACCGATAGCATGATCGCCAAAGTCAGCTTTCAGAAATTCTTCACCTCCCTGATGCAGTACTTTAAAGCTAGCAGGCATCAATCCCCGCCCTGGTTCTAAAAAATCTAGCTGTTTTTCTTTGATCTGTAGTCGGAGTGTTTCGACCAGAAAATTACGGACAATTTCGCTTCTGCCTCTGATCAGAAAAATTAGGGCCGCTGGCACAAAATCGCGCACAAAGCATTGATCGTAATTTAGAGAGGGTGAACTATAGTCGCAAGCAGCTAAAGTACCTATAGGATTTCCTCGATAGTAGATAATCGATGATTCGAGGGCTTGCCATGCTTCGGCAGCGATAACATAACTTTGTTTGGCACTCAATTGTTTAGAACCCCTATTGTTTTGATAATCTATTGATTTTTAGCTAGCTTGATGTCTTGCTTCTGTTTATGTTTATCAGTTATTATCACCTATTTATCAGGTTTCTCAGAAACATTTGCACCTGATCATCGTCAAAACTACTGAAGCATAAATTTTATGATGAGACATTAAAACTTAATGCTCTTAATCGTATTTTAAATTACTAATCTTGCCATATTTCAGATGCCAACTACAGTGTTACTACAACTAATGAATTTAAACAACAATATAAAAACTTTGGTTTCGCTATTGACTATTCCTGGAGCGATCGCCTTACTAGGCATACCAAGCAGCGTCAACGCTCTTTCAGTCGATGATTTGAGTCTCAATAGCATTCAGCAGTTACGGCAAGCCGTGAGCCAAAATAGCGAACCGCCAGAGGTAATTATCAATCAACCCACTCGCCGTTCTGTTCCCTCATCTCCCGCCTCTTCTGCTCGCAATGCCGACACCAGATTTTCTTGTGAACTAGTCGATGGTGAATACACCGTCATGTATTATCCCGAAAGCCAACCCAATCGGAGATATCCCTGGGCTATTCCCAGTGAGTTAGGCGGTGGTTGGACTCCCGAAAAACGCTGCGATGAGATTACTGCTCGCTTTGAATCTTATCGTCAGGATGGATTGTTGGAGTTAACTACTGGAACTGAAAATGGCTACGACACAATCTGTGTTACTACTCAGTTAGACCCTAGAGACTGCCGTATTGTTTTGACTGTTCCCCCTGGACAAGATCCTCAGCTAACTCGCGATCTGATCTTTGATAATTTGTTAGTTGCTGATGACGGCGGTTCAACTCAGGGAGTATATACTTTTGGGGAAAATCAGTCAGGAAGAGGGATTTTAGGTGAGATAGGTGACGTAATTAACGGTAATGCACCTAGTAATTCTCCAGAAAACATTGACCTCAGACCTTTTTTAGATCCTGCTGATGGTGGTACAGGACAACAGCTAAGAAGCAATTCCGCTGTACCCAAACCCAACAATGCTGAACGCAAGCCTGCTTTGTTTAAATAACCAGTAGTGTGGGCAATGCCCACGCTACTTAAATGAACCCAGCACTTTAGCCTAGACGCGCTAGTAGTGTCTTATTTATTATTTAGCACTAATAAATAAGCTTAATCTAAAGCGCGATTGCCTTATTTCTAAGTTTGCCCTTTAGAAATCGTTTAAAAGCTTAAAGCTAATAATTGATCGGCTTGCTTGGCGGTTTCAAAGAAATAACGCACATTGTCTTCAGGAGTGCCAACTAAAACGCCATGTCCTAAATTAAGAATATGTCCTCGATCGCCTGCTTTGCGGATTGTGTCTAAAATGCGATCGCGAATAACTGCTTGAGAACCAAACAAAACCCCAGGATCTATATTACCCTGTACTTTCATCTCTTTGCCTAATCGCTGTCTGGCTTCTGCCATGTCAACTGTCCAGTCAACGTTGATGATATCTGCCCCCGAAGGAGTCATACGCTCTAATAAACCAGCGCTACCGCTGACTAGAAGTATCAGGGGTGTATCAGGATGAGTTTCTTTGACCTTACGAAATACCTGTTGCTGATAAGGTAAAGCAAAAGCTTCATAATCTTGGGGACAAAGTTGTCCTGCCCAAGAATCAAACATCTGTACTGCTTGGGCGCCACAGTCGATTTGATAGCAAATATAGGTAGCGATCGCCTCAGCTAACTTACTCAACAACTGATGTAAGATAGTCGGGTCTGAAAAAGCCATCCCTTTGATCTGGGAATAGGTCTTAGAGCCTTTTCCCTCTACAACATAAGCAGCCAGAGTCCAGGGCGCACCAACAAAACCTAGTACTGTAGATTGATTGTTTATTTCAGCCCGTAGACTTTGTAAGATAGTTTTGATAAAAGGAAGAGACTCTTCTGGTTCTAAGGCGTGTAATTGATCTACTTGCTGTTGAGAACGAATTGGCGAAGTGATAATTGGACCCTTTCCTTCGGCAATATCCATTTCGATACCTAAACCAGGAAAGGGCGTAACAATATCGGAAAACATAATTACGCCATCGGGTTGGAAGGCTTTCCAAGGTTGTAAAGAGATCTCGATTGCTACTTCAGGAATCTCAGAACGTTCGCGAAAGCTAGGATATTTTTCTCGAATATCGCGGTATGCTTTCATATATCTGCCCGCTTGGCGCATCATCCAGACAGGAGGGCGTTCTAGCTTTTCGCCACGGGCTGCTCTTAACAATAATGGCGTTTCATTCGCTCCACTCATTTTATTAAATCCATGTAATATTTTTTTTACGCAACTGTTAGCTTACCATTGTGCAAGGGTTTGATTGTCCTGATAAATTGTTTAATTATATGAAGTTGCGCTGCCAAATCTGGTTATTTACCGCCTCTTGTATTCATACTGCCTGAACATATAATTCACAGGCGGGAATTGACACCAATGAACATATTTTTCTTTCCAAGTCTTGCGTCGAATAAGGTTTTACTAAACAAGCATCATAATTGAGCTGTGCATTGGTACAAAGCTCTTGAACAGTTGAGTTGACGATCAGCATAATTGGAATATTGCGAGTTAGCCAATCCAATCTTAAGGCTGTAATTAATTGTATCTGCACTATCTGTGACCACTCTAAATCTAGAATTATCAAATCGGGTTGATGTTGTTGTACCCAAGATATAGCCTTGTGTGCTTCTGAAACTGACAGGAAAACTTGCTGGAGCGAAGTTAAGATCGCCGAATTTGATGCTAGATTTACCTCGTTATTATTAACTATTAGTACCGTTTTCGAGTGACAGTTAAAAATTGCACGATGATTCATGATTCACAAATTCATTTTTGAATGAAACACCAAGATACTTCGGGGATCGAACGTTAATAGTCTAGCGTCGATTTTTAATCAGTTAAAAAACTGAGCAACTAATCTTGAAACTCTTAGTAAAATTAAACTAAACTTAATTAACTAATACACGCAAAAAGCAGTATCGGTTAAATATGTTGGGAAGTTTTCAGCAAAGCAACTTGCGAATTGAAGTAGCCGCCTCAGAGACAATTATTAGAGATAGTTTACTTGAGGGCGATCGCCTCAAACAATGGATGTGGCCTCAAAGTTTTGCTTCTTTGTCAGGCAGGCTTAGTCCAGGAGATACTTTTGTCAGTTCTTTAGGGTTAGTAAAAATTGAACATCAGGTAGAAATTGTCGAAAATAATAGCTTACGCCTCTTATTAAGTAAGGGCATCGATGGTTTTCACGAATGGCATTGGGGTGATGGCTGGTTGCAGTCTCGTTTAGAAGGTGTTTCGTTATTACCACTCAATTTTGGGCAAACTTTCAACCTGTTTCGCTTGCGCCAATATCTTAGTGCTAATAGTACTAGCAATAACTAAGCAATGTTGTTAGCTAAATCAATAATTGACGGCGGTACTTAAAAACTACTCAATTCCAACTGTTTGAACTCCTCTTGCAAGATATGCACTAACTTAATGTTTCCCTGCATCTGAGCTACCTGCAAACGATGCCTTAAGTTGCAGCGTATATTTTCTAAATGTTTTTGTTTTGAGGCAAAGTCTTTTAGCTGATATTTGAGGATGCTTACAGCTAAGTCAATTGCTTCTACTTCCTGAAAGTCCAAATTGAGCGAGGCTATTTTGGACTGAGGATTAATTTTGCCCAAATTACTGGCGTTTACGCGCGCTTTACTTTCCAGCGAAGATATATGGCGAGGCAGCCTAAGTTTCCTCTGCCGATAACCAATTTCTGTATCAGTTACTTCGTTATGAAAGCTAGGTGATCGATAATTTGATGAATAAAAAGATAGATTTAACATTACTTTAATTTCTCTCAATACCGAAAACAGCCAAAATAGCTCAAAATTTAAGTTTTAGTTGTAGCTGATTAATCATAGCGATATTTCTGCTATCTCATCATATATAATATGGTTGATTTCTGTAACTATTGTTACCAATTCACTGAAATGAAGTAACTGTAATTTAAATCCAGACAGTTTTCAGATTTGAGTTAGGGCTACATCTATTTGAGCATACAAATGTTCTAAATCTGCGTCATTATTGAGGACAACATCAGCTAAAGCGGTTTTTTCTGACAAAGGAAGTTGATTATCAATTCTCGCCTGCGCTTGCTGAAGCGTTAAGCCATTGCGCTGTTGTAATCGAGCCATTTGTGAAGCGCGATCGCAACTAACTACCCAAATCTCTGTCACTATGTCAGTTAAGTTGGCTTCAAATAAAAGAGGAATAGCCAATACTATTGTGTCGTTTTTAATACACTGTAATTCTTCAGTAAAGCGATCGCGAACAAAAGGATGAATCTGGCTTTCTAGCCATTGTTTCTCTTTGGGGTCATTAAAAATAATTTCTGCCAAAGCAGAACGATTTAGACTATTGTTTGACGATTTAACGCGATCGCCATATCGTGCCAAAATAGTTTGTAATATAGAAGAACCGTGCGTGACTGCTTGTCTGGCATAAATATCTGCATCTAAAACTGGTAAATTATATTTCTCTGCCAAGTAATTTGATACCGTGGTTTTTCCTGTACCAATTCCGCCAGTCAATCCAATAAGTCGGTTTGCTGATTTCATGTTTAACTAAACGCTCAATATTAAAGTTTCTAACCACCGAAGGTTTTTCTCGCTACAGAAGCTTGATAAACTATTGCGAGATAATTTTAAGTTAAGGAGCAAGAATTTTGTTAGACCAGAAAGCAAAAAAAACAATGCTACGTAAAATCCCTCACGGATTATACATTTGTGGCGTTAAAGAAGGCGATGAAATGAATGGTTTTACCGTTAGCTGGCTAATGCAATCTTCTTTTGAACCACCCCTGGTAGTGAATTGTGTCAAAAAAGGGACTGTTTCCCATAAAATGATCGAAAATACACAAGTATTTGCGATTAGTTTTTTAGAAGCTGGACAAAAAGATTTAGCTGCATCTTTCTTTAAACCTAAAACCCGTGTTGGTAACAAATTTGAAGATGTAGAATTTTATCCAGGAGAAGAGACAGGCTGTCCGATTATCAAAGACTCTTTGGGATACATTGAGTGTAAAGTTGTCGGTACAGTAGAAGAAGGCGATCATACTGTGTATGTGGGTGAAGTAATTGCTTCTGGTATTCATCGCGAAGGCGATCAGCTATTGTTATCCAGCACTGGTTGGGAATATGGTGGTTAAATTTCTACAGTAACTGTAGAGTGGGTAATAATATTTTTTTGATTGGGTGGGAACATATCCCAGGGCGATCGCCCTGGGAATAGCTACCGTAGTGGAAATCTTTGCTTATTATATTCCTGTAGTAGATAACTTTTTAGATACGATTGAAATTCCTACCGCTGTTACCATCGCTACGTTATTGACGGCTGCTACTTTAAGAATTGAGTTTATTGCTGCTAAAAAACGCAAACAACAAAAATCAAAGACTTGACTTTAACGGTTTTTTGGTAGTTTAATCGGTTGCTGGAATTTAATTGTATAGTTAATTACTTTCTTAATCTAGTTATTTATTGGTATAAAGTTAAACTCTGTAGCTGTAAACCATCCTCGTTAGTAATCTCAGCATATCTCAAACTTTGGAAGTACAAAATTAACTATTAGATATGGCAGAATACATAGAATATTACCTGGCTCTGAATCCAATAAGCAAGTTTTAGTTGGCGTATTCTCGCAAATTATAGAAGCTATAGAAGCATCATTTATGAAACTAAGTATTGCTATTCTCGCCCATAACGAAGCACATTCTATTTCTACTTTGTTACGTTCACTGTGGCAGCAAAGCTGGCTGCAAAACTTACAACACGGAAATTTGCTTGAAATTATAGTTATTCCCAATGGCTGTACAGATAATACAGCGGAAGTAGCACAAGAAATTCTGAAACAACTGGCAGCCAAGGCAAATTCTGATTTATTGCAGTGGCAAGTTTGTGAGGTGAATGAACCAGGTAAAAGTAATGCTTGGAATTTATTTGTTCATCAATTTTCGGCTAAGGATGCTGATTTCTTCTGCTTTATGGATGCTGATATTCAATTGTATGCTCCAGATACATTAGCTAAAATGCTGAGCGTATTAAAGCAAAATCCAGAATATTGGATATCTTTAGATCGACCAATCAAGAATGTCGAATTAAAAAATAACAAAAGCCTTCTAGAAAAACTTTCGGTAGCAGTTTCTAAATCTTCTAATGAAGGTCAATTATATATTTGTGGGCAACTTTATTGCGCTCGTGCTTCAGTCTTACGTGGCATTTGGATGCCACCAGGTTTGCCGGTGGAAGATGGGTTTTTAACGCAAATGATCATTAGCGAAAACTTTACGCTACAAAATCCTACTTTTGACAAAAGAATTGTTAGGATAACAGAAGCGTCTCACATTTTTGAAGCCTATACCAATCCTTGGGAATTAATTAATCATGAGGTAAGAGTTGTCGTTGGTATAGTGATTAATATTTTTCTAACTAATTACTTCCAAGAAAGATGTAACGAAAAGCTAACAGCGGGTATGCTAATTGCCAACATGAATTCAGAAAATCATTTCTGGCTCAACGATTTTGTCAAAAATTCTATACCAAAAAGAAGCTGGTGGATCATTCCAATTTCTTTGGTCTTTCGTCGCTATCGGTCTTTAAAGAACCATTCTCTATCGAAAGCCTTGTTACGAATTCCGATTGCTACCTTGGCATTTATAGTTGACCTAAGTGTTTTTATTCGTGCCAATAGCAAGCTGCATCGCGAAGTGATTAGCAATTATTGGTAAGTAAGCTTGAGCAATGATTCGTAAAGCCTCTGTCGTTTTAGAAGAGGCTGAGTTCTGACTTACCTGAAAGTGTTCTATCCAAACAGGATTTAGTATGATATCCCGTTTAAGATTAAGATAAAAATCACGACGTTTATTTTTTCTGAGTAGATTAAAACTTTGATAGGGTAAGGGTAGCGTGGCTAATTGGGACTTGGGTAAATTTTGGCAGACCTTAACTTATTTTGAGATTATTCCTAAAATTGATTTTTGGCAATGGATATTTCAGCCTAGCCAATCAAAATCTAATCGACATACAAATATGGTAATTCTGGTAGCAGGCGCAACGGGTGGAGTTGGTAAACGAGTAAGCAAAAAATTACTCGCCCAAAATTATCGCGTGAGAGCTTTGGTTAGAAACGCAGCCAAAGCCAGAGAGGTTTTAGGAGAGAAAGTAGAGCTATTTGAAGCAGATATCACTATTCCCGAAACCCTTAAGTCAGAGATGATGGAGGGAGTAAACGCGGTAATTTGCTGTACAGGGACAAAAGTACAGCCAGTAGAAGGAGATACACCAACCAGGGAAAAGTATTATCAGGGAATAAAGTTCTATCTACCAGAGGTAGTAGATACTCCTAAACTAGTTGAATATGAGGGAATCAAAAATTTAGTTCAGATTGTCTCACATCACATTCAGGCTGCTACAGAAAAAATTATTTTTGACTTTACTAATCCTAACGCTAGTATTAAAGAAACTTGGGGTGCAGTAGACGATGTAGTGATGGGAGGAGTAAGCCAAAGCAATATTCGTTTATTGGACAACAAAGCAATTTTTTCAGGTATTGTCTCTACAGATAATAATGGCGGTTTTGCCTCAGTGCGCACTCGTAATTTTGAGCCACCAATGGATTTATCAGATTACGAAGGCATTGAACTAAAAGTAGTAGGGGATGGTAAACGCTATAAATTTATTACTCGCTGCGAAGGTAAATGGGACGGAATAGGTTATTGTTATTCTTTTGATACAGTTTATGACTTCCCGACGACTATTCGTATTCCTTTTAAGGATTTGATTCCCGTATTTCGTGCCAAAACTGTTGAGTCAGCAACTCGATTAGATTCTGAGAAAGTTTACTCGATGCAGTTGATGTTAAGTAAGTTTGAATACGATGGCGAACTAAATCCCCAGTTTGAAGCAGGTTCTTTTCAGCTAGAGGTTGTGTATATCAAAGCTTACGGTGGTAAAGCCAAGCCTCAGTTAGTTCAAGTCAGTTCGGCAGGAGTAACTCGTCCTAATCGTCCAGGAATTAACTTAGAAGAAGAACCTCCTGCGGTGCGGATGAATGAGCAGCTAGGAGGAATCTTAACCTGGAAACTGCGGGGAGAAGAAGTTATTAAATCTAGCGGTTTAACCTATACTATTGTTCGTCCCTGCGCCTTAACCGAGCAACCTGGGGATAAAACTCTCTATGCCGAACAAGGAGATAACCTCAAAGGACAAGTAAGTAGAGATGCCATAGCCGAACTCTGTATCCAGGCAATGAACTCACCTAAAGCGGTAAATAAAACTTTTGAAGTAAAAGAAGAACAGCAGGGTGAGACTAACTGGAGCGAGCTATTTAGTAATTTAGAATCAGATAATTGATTTAAGTAAAATGCGATCGCCTTTTAGGCAATAATGTATTTATCTCTAATAAAGTTGACAATTTCTCTTTCTGTTTGTGAATAAGTAATTGTCAACAGCTTTTTGGCATCCTCTTGCAGTTGAGTGTAATTTATTTTTGCTTCTAATTCTTCAATCTCAATCCCACCAAAAATTTCTTCCGCAGCTTGTCTAATTGCCGTAAATAGTTTGTTTTGATAATGTTCATCCCATTCAGATATATAGTTAGATTTTTTACCTAACCTATTTCTAATTTGAATCTGCGTTACGCTGTTGATGATTGAGTTACGCCAGCTACGAGTTACTCTTTGCTCTACTTGAATTTTAATTAAATGAACCAGCAAAACTACCAAAAAACTTTCCAAAGTATTAATTTTATCCTGACGGCTCATAGTTTCTAGATCGTCAACAATAGCTAACGCAGCAACTAAATCTCCTTTGACTATTTGTTCTTTGAGTTCTAGTAATTCTTCCATATTTAAACAATAAACACTAATTCACCGATCATAATTCTATTGTTTAACTACCAGCAAAACAGACTTGATCGGTCTTTGGATCTCATTTCCCTCTGAATCTACCCTGCCGTAAATCGCCTGACCATCGTAATAAAGAGAAGCCGAACTTCCCCCATCAAGGTTCATTGCTTTAACCGCCCCAAGGCTAGATAAAACATTAGCAAGTTCTGGAAGAGATATACCCGAATTTAAAGGTCGATCTGGCTGCTGCGCCACCATCGCTAAAATCACATCACCTTTTTTAGTAATACCTACGGCACTTCTGGCATTTAAACTTTCATTAGCGATCGCATCACGAATTTTTTTCCCATTTTGATAGGCGATAAATCCCTCGGCTACAGAACTATCTTGCGGTAATAAACCAGGGCCTGCCCCTAAAGACTCAATTAAGGTACAATTAGTAGGTATGGGTGAGAAGTGTAGCTGAATATCGTATTGCGTCTTCGATCCACAAGTGTAGCGACGAAATTCAGCACGATTAAATATTTTTCTTAGATATTGCTTGAGATCGGGATTATCTACCAGCCTTTCATTAAAGCGCGGATCGACAATAATTTTTGATTGCTGAACGATAAAGGAAGTAGTCTTTTGATTTACGGGATCGAAATAACCACCGTTAATTGCAGCTACTACCTTGTCCTGCTGATCCGAGGCAAATTCTGAAATAGGTTGTAGTTCACCAGATAGAGCTGGACTAACTAAATAGTTACTGTTGTGGGGAATAGTAACCGTATGAATATTATATTGCGATCGCTCGATAGTTTGATAGTGGATCTGCTTATCCGATGTCGATTGAGCCTGAAAACTTACGGCAAGAGATAAAATCATGCCCAAAAAAACTAAAGCTGTAATAACCCGTCCAGGCTGTTTCATATATAAAATGTTTTCTTACTAGCTGGCACTTTTACTAGGATAGTAAATCAAACCTACCCCAGCCTTATTTTCACGAGTAAAGATAGCTTTAGTAGCAATTAAGTCTTTAAGATGAATCTGAATCATCGAAATAGGACGATTGAGGATTTTATTCATTTCCTTAATTGTTATCCCCGTGTTTCTGGCTTGAATTAGCTGTAAAATTTGCTCCTGAGTACGAATACCAGGACTAGCACTAATAATATTTATTTCAATCACGCAATCACATTCCTTTGAGCATTTGCTGAAGCAACGTCAAAGATTGTTCAATATATCTAAGACAACCTACAGCTATCCCCGCAGTTATATCCGCTCTTTTGATGAATGACGACTGAGAATATACGTAGAATAATTATTTTTATCCCAGCTTCATATTCTTGACTGCAACGATAATTAAAAAATTAACTATGAACGAATTAGAAATATCGGCTTTCGATCGCAAAATGATGCAAAACTGCTTGCAGTTGGCACAACGCGCAGCAGGAAGAACTTCACCTAACCCCTTAGTCGGTTCAACAATAGTTAAAGATGGCGAGATTATCGGTGAAGGCTTTCATCCAGGAGTAGGAAAACCTCATGCCGAAGTATTTGCCTTAAAAAATGCAGGAGAACAAGCCAAAGGTGCAACGGTGTATGTAAATCTAGAACCCTGTAACCATTATGGTAAAACACCACCTTGTTCCGAAGCCTTAATAAAGGCACAGGTAGGCAAAGTAGTTACGGGAATGGTAGATCCCGATCCTCGTGTTGCGGGAGGAGGAATTCAAAGACTACGAGATGCAGGAATAGAAGTAATAGTTGGTGTCGAAGAAGCCGCCTGTCGCCAACTCAATGAAGCCTTTATCCATCGCATACTCCATCAACAGCCTTTTGGTATTCTTAAATATGCCATGACCTTAGATGGTAAGATAGCTGCTACAACAGGACATAGTGCTTGGGTAACGGGAAAAGCTGCCCGACATTTAGTACATCAGGTAAGAAGTACTTGCGATGCGGTAATTATTGGAGGAAACACAGTACGCCTAGACAACCCCAACTTAACCACCCACGGCGTAACCGAACATAATCCGCTGCGAGTTGTGATGAGTCGCAGCCTAGATTTACCCAGCGACTGCAACCTATGGAATACCGATATTGCACCAACAGTAATCTTTACCGAAAATAATAATAACTCTACACTGCAAAAAGAATTGAACACTAAAGGAGTAGATATTATTACCGTTGCTGCACTCACTCCCAAAATAGTCATGGAACATCTATACCAACAGGGAACATCCAAAGTTCTCTGGGAATGTGGTGGAACATTAGCAGCAAGAGCGATCGCGGATGGTACAATTCAAAAAGTAATGGCATTTATCGCACCCAAAATCATCGGTGGAACATCTGCACCATCTCCCATTGGCGATTTAGGCTTAAGTCTGATGACTGATGCGCTGCAATTAAAAGATGTTGAAATTCAGGCGATCGATTCTGATATTTTAATTGAGGGATATTTTTCAATGAGGACTTATAATAATTTAAAGCTTTTCTGAATACATTGATAAGGTTGGAATGGGAGAATAATTCACGCCGATATTATTTCTACCACCGTTACCTTTAATCCTGGAAATGTAGGAGAAACAATCGCTGAACACCCAGTAAATAGAGTTTTGGTGTAGCTTCCATCTTTTAAAACCAGGACTGTTATTTTTTGTTCGATGGGGTCAACAATCCAATATTCAGGAATACCTGTATTTTGATACTCCATTGCTTTGTCAGTATAATCCCTCTCGATTTGTTCAATTCCAGGACTTACCACCTCTACAGCCAACAGAAGAGGTACTTGAACCACAGCCGAGGCATCATCAGGAATACTGCGCCACACCTCGCCATCAATCACGCTGACATCAGGTATACGAGCTTTATTTCCTCCATTATGGGGTGAGACTGCACCCAAATATTTGATGGTTCGCTGTTTTACCTTGCCATTTCGATCTAGGTAGCCTTCTAAGTCTTGGTATTCTTGACCCTTAACTTTTTTATTAGTACGGATATATACCGTAATTTGTTGTGCCTAACTATTTTATCAGATTCAAAACTCTCTTTTTAAGTTACCTAAAAACTATATTTATCTGTAAATAACTTCTTAAGCAACTAAAGTAATTTACCTGAGATTTATCTCCGCTTCACCTGAAAATCAGTGTGTTTACTAATTTACACTGTTTGATTTTTACAATTAATATTGAGACACTAATAGTATAAATATCGACAAGTGTAGGCGATGAACAGTAATGTTTATCAGTCTTAAAATACATCGCTTAAATACTAAAAATATATTTTTATTTTTATATCAAAAAACCTTTTACAAGATGAAAAATAAAGAGTTTTACAAACTTTTAAAAAAAAATAAACTTAATTTAAATTCTGGGTTTACCTTAACTGAGCTACTTGTAGGTTTAGTTATGAGTATTTTTGTCATTGGCGCATTAGGCTTTGGTTTGATGACAGTATTAGCAACTAGTCAAAGTGAAAGTTCTAAAGTAAAAGCTAGAACTGAAAACTCTCGTGCTTTAGATTTTATTTCTGATGAAGTTAGGCGAGCTAGAACGATTGAAACCAATTCTGCTGGTTCTGGTAAAACTTTCGATCCTAGTGTAGAAACTGTAGTTTTAGTACTAAACATTCCAGAAATAAGCTCCACTGGAAAAATAGTATATTACCTCAAGTCAAATACTGATACTAATTGGAAAGGACCTCAAGTTTTATATAGATGGGGGCCACCCCTTAATGCCGATGGAAGTTATGGTACTGGTGGTATTGGTACATGGGGAAGTCAGGCATTGATTGATGGTATTAATGATACGACTATATCCTTATCTTCAGCTTGTGCGGCTGTAGGAACAGTTACACCAGCTGCTCCTACAGGTTTTTATGCTTGTATTACTGGTGCTAATACCGCACAATTATTTCTCACAGGACAAACCAAAACTGCTAGTGGGAGATATGATGATAGCCAAACAAATGATAGTCAAGTTGTAGCTAGAGCTAGAGAAACCCTTGCCAAGAAAACAGACACAAATAATTCTGTCACCTGGAGCGTTGAAGGTTTAGGCGGTGATTTTGCCTGTAAAATTGGTTCTGAACCATGGGATATGCGAACTGACTTTGGTAATGATTCTGCCAATCCTGATAACACTACAAAATGGATTAAGAAGAGGGATGGGAGTAAACAACCTCAGCCTATAGAAATAGATTCTAGCAAAAATCTAGTTATTACCTCTAGTGCTGTAGATGCAACAGGTTGTCTAAACGATGATCGAGGAAATCCTGGTACTACAGGAGATGAAGCTCTCAGTACATATACCAACAAAATATCACACACTATAGACTTTGGTAATCCTATAACTTTTAATGGCGATCAAGACGGCGGAACTTATAATGAACCCAAGGTAAAAACTCCCGATGAAGCCGTTCAATTTTTTAAAAAAGGTTATGTTATCCCAACACAGTATGGTGGTTATGATCCAGATCCTTCTATAGTTGGTGAGCCAGGGGAGCAACCATCTTTAGGGAAATTTTTATATAAGAAAGGTCTGGCAATTCCTGTAAATGCAGCTGATATTAGTAATCCTACAACTCTTAATGACCCTACAACAGCGTTTAAAATCCCGACTGCTTCAGAATTGGAAAGTTTTTTGGCATCAACAGCGGCATTAAGTTTGACATCAGCCGAAAGGAGTAAATTTAAACTTCTAGGTGATGATCAGCGAATTATTGCTATTGAGGTAGGTCAAATTTATTCTGACAAGAAGAATGATGGTAGTGCCATTCCTGGTGGTAAAAATCCTGGATTTGATCTACAAGATAATATCTTTGTCGTGACATCAGATGTATTTAAAAAGAAATTCAACTCTAATTGTTTTCCTAGTGGTTGTCCCTAGCATAAATACGAATACAGGTACAAACATACGTACAGGTGGATATACAGTGAGTCAATAATTATTGTTTATTACGTTTTTAATACCAAATTAAACCATTTTCACCGCAGATTAATGTAGGGGCGATTCGAGAATCGCCCCTACAACAACAATCAACAATTTAGAAAGGGAAGATAATCGTTATGATTATGATATTATGTACATAATATATGTACAAAAAAATGTTTTCTATATCTACTAAAAAAATGTTTCCTATATCTACTTCCTATACCGATGCCAGACAAAATTTGGCTACCTTGTTGAATCGAATCGAACAGGAAAACGCGATCGCTCTTATTACGAGAAGAGGACACAAGGATATTGCCATCTTACCTGCTGATGAACTGACCACTATTTTAGAAAGCTTACATTTACTGCGATCGCCTAAAAATGCCGAGCGATTGTTTGCAGCTTTAGAGGAGTCTAGAGTTCGGGACGAACTACCTGATGAATCAATTAAGAGCGAAAGTTTGTCAGAATTAATCGATGAATGCCAACCGTAAGATTATCTTCAACCAAGGGTTTCGAGAAGATTTGGGCTGGTGGTTTAAAAAAGACAAGGCTAAAACAAAGAAAATTCTAGATTTAATAGAAGCAGTGACTGAAGATCCGTTTCAAGGTATTGGTAAGCCTGAACACTTGAATCATATAGCAAGTGATGTTTGGTCGAGAAGAATTACTCAAGAACATAGGTTAGTTTATCGAGTAACCGAAAGATTTATCGAATTTTTACAAGCTAGATATCATTATTAGAATACTAGGATTTTCACCAGCCTCTGCAATGGTGGACTTCTTCCGAGCGATCGCTTTTATGACAAAGTAGAAAGAAATGACTGATGAAGAGATAGAAGAGCGATAGCCTAAATCAATCCTGAAGCGTTGTATAAATATTTATGGCTAAAACAAATATACAAGAACTACATGACCAAGATTTTAATCTTTGGATTGAGAAAATTAAGCAAAAGATTCAGAAAAGAGATTTTGCCGATATGGACTGGGACAACCTGCTTGATGAAATAGACGATATGGGGAAATCGGAAAAGAGGTCGCTAGAGAGTTATCTTCAGCGATTGATCGAGCATATCTTCAAGTTAAAGTACTGGGAGTCGGAACGGGAGAGAAATTATCGGCATTGGTGTGCTGAAGTGGCTAATTTCCGCAATCAAATAAAAAGGCTACTAAAGCGCAACCCTAGCTTCAACAAGTACTTAGCAGAAATTTACCCAGAAATATTTGTAGAAGTTCTCCAAGTGCGATCGCTAGAATTTGATATTCCTGATCATATTTTCATTGAATTGGAAGTAATTATGCAACCAAATTATTTTGGGGAGAATTGATATCTCAGCATGAGTTTCTAATTAGTTATTCAATAGTTTGACAATTGTTGGCAGATACTGAACCAGTCTTACTGCCGTTATAGTTGCCAACTCTTTTGATCCCAGTACCCAAAGCAATTACAAAGCATTTTTGCGAGTCAGTATAGTTTGAAGATAAGACAATAGTACCCATCCTGGTAGTGCTGCCTTTATAGGAAAAAGTAATATTAGGTGTTGTGCCTGGAAAGTTGCTGCGAATGTTTATTTCAGAGTTTATTTGACGATCGCTTAGTAAACAGCCCGCATTGGCAGTAATCTTATTAGTATTAGGATGGACATTGATTCTACAAGACTTACCTCGAAGCATAGCTAGTCTTTGGGTTTCATTGATTGCTCCTAATAGCTGTTGTAACGCTCCTTCTAATCGATAGCGACTAAGTAAGCCAAGCAAAGAGGGAGAAGCGATCGCTGCAATTACACCAACAATAATCAGAGTGATCATTAATTCTGATAAAGAATAACCGCGATCGCCATATTTACTCTGGTATTTACCTTGTGGATAATTGCGCTTATTTACTTGCTTTAACATTAGTCATATTTTTAGTCTAACGATTGGGCAATATCGAACGATTATGGTGTATTTTCACAACTGTCAGGGACAGGTGTTGCAGGTATAGTTCCCGAATAATCCCCCGTTCTCATAGAAGCCAAGAAACCATCAAGAACGACACATCTTTGATGATTTGTGCCGTTGGGAATAGAGACAACCAAAACTGGAGTAGGGTTAGTAGTTGTATCAATGGTAATATTCCCTTTGCCTGAGAAAGTAATTGTGGTTCTACTTGTGTTGAGTTGAATCGAATCATTTAAAACTCTGGTGCTCAATAAACAACCGTTAGTGCCAGAATTAGCAATAGTTTTGATCGTCGTGTTGATGCTAATAGTGCATGATTTACTGTTACGCAGGGCCTGTCTTTGAGCTTCTTTTAATGCACCTTCAATTTGTTGTGCTGCCTCATTGACTCGATTGCGATTGAGTAGGCCCAGAAAGTTAGGAGATGCGATCGCCGCAATTACGCCAACAACGGTGATTGTGACGAGCATTTCGATCAAAGTAAAGCCAGAGCTAGATTTACGGGCATTGTAAAGCAACATCAGGTATTATCTCCACATAAGTTTCTGCGATCGGCTCATCTCCAGTACCAATAGTTTCACCATTTTTGTCTTTAAAAGTAGTACCATCCCAAGTCCAGACTTGATAGCCAACCTTTAAAGTTCGATGGGGAGCGGTACTATTAGCAGCAGCAGTAGTACCGTCCACTGGAAGACGTTTTAAACCTAACTGCTTGCCTCCCTCATCAAGCGAACCATCTGATTTAACTTTTTTGATGATTGTCTTGGTAAGTGATGTAGTCGTTGCAGTAACGGGAGCTTCTGTTTGAACGGCATTCCAAAGTGCGTTAGCATAGCCATTTGCATAATCTACGGGATTACAGGTAGTTGCTACAGGTGCTGTACCTAATGTACTTCCAAGTCGATTAATTCTTTCAATATCTTCTTGGATGAGTTCATTAGCTCGTTGCTTTTCTTGCGCTTGAACTTTCATTGCCATCGCATAGACCAAGCTTTGCATAGATACAGCAACAAAGAGTAAAGCAATTATTAGCGAAATAAGAATTTCTAGGGTAGTAAAACCTTCATCTTTTCGAGGCGTTACTTTTTTAAATTTAAACAATAACAATAACAATTTATTCATAAGAGTTTAATTTACCTCCTCAGTTTTCCAGTTAGTTGGGCTACCAGTTATTGGTCTGGGAGTTCTGCTAGCTGTTGTGCTATAAAACCTGTAAGCTCTACCCGAGGTCGAAGGATCATCGGCAGTAGGCTCTCTGGTAATCAAGTCTGGAGAAATGTTCACGGTAGCTGAACTATTAACAAAATCGTTAACCCAAACAGAACCATTAATGTTGACAGTTCCACTTCCAGTAATAGTTAAAGTACTCTCAGGGGCATGGATGAAACCATTAATCTTGACGGTTTGACCAGTGCCAGCATTGATAATTATATTACGATTGCCATTAACATATATTTCAAAAGCATCTGAACTACTAATAGCACTAGTGCTACCAATCTTTACATCTTGAGTTGTCGCGTTAATAGTGAGATTCTGATTTAGCAACAAGGTAGTTCTAGCTACACCATCAGTCAATAAATTTGTATTGTCATAAGTTAAACCTGTGGTTTCAGGAGGAGCGTAATAATAACGACATAATTTGATATTGGGGCAATTGCTAGTATTAGAATCTGGGTTATATGGCTTATTAGTAGTAGTACCGAAAAGAGCTTCTCCTGTAGTACTAGGAATAGTATTTATTGTGCTATCAGCAGCTAAACTTAGAGCATTTCTGGCATTGGCAACATCATCAATAATTTTTTGAATGGAAGGCAGATCGCGACTGTCGCTAATTACAGGTCTTCTAGGAGTTGTAGAGGCTAAAGCGCTAAAGCCATTGCATCCATCTATGGAGGCTTGATCTTTAATGACAACATTACCATTGCCTATGGTCAAATTACCTAAACTAGTAATACCACTATTACCAACCCATAAAGCAGGAGCAAGATTGATCATATCATCGAGATTGATGCGGATTGGAATATCTACTTGAATTTGCGCTTCACTGCCATCGGAAGCTTTACCTCTAACTGTCAGTACACCTTTAGCATCTTTATTAGCTACGTCATCCGTCAAGTTGAACACACCGTTGACGCTGGTATTATCTGCATTAGTGTAGTCGTAAGAAACTAAAGAGTAAGAGCCAATACTCTCAGTCGAATTACCATTATTATCAAGATCTTGACTATCTAATAAGGTTTGTGGAGTGGGTTCTGGTGGCGATCCTGAAGGAAGCAAGGAAGATATATTATCATCGCAAACTTGGTTTATTGTTCCCCACGCGCTTGAGTCATTTACTGCTAATATTCGGTTGCGATCTAATAATTCTCTGTACCTAGCAACTCCAACTTCGGCGATCGCTAAAGCATCAGAGCGAGAGTTTTGAGAAATAGCAGTGATATTTTCTTCATTGGCAATAGTAATACTTACCGCACCCAACAAAAGCATTACCAAACCAAGGGCAATAACCATTGGCAGGGTAAAACCTTCATCTCTAGCGCGACGCTGGACGAGAGTTTTTAAGAATAAAAGTTTCATCTAAAGTAAAAACTTACAATAATAAATCAACCAAGGCACAGAATACCTTGCCATAAGTATTACTCAGAGTACCCAAAACAAGTGCGATCGCGATCAATGACAATTAAAAAAACTAGTCTGTTGCTAATAAAGCAATGACTATACTTTAAATTACCAATTAAGCAAACTTTTTTTTGAAGATGACTGAACTAGAAAAACTCATAGAATCTAATGCAAAAGCCATACAGGCTTTAACTTATGATCTTGCTGAGATGAAGCGCGATAAGCCTTCGGCATGGCGACACGAAGTTAGTCCTTTAGGGCTTCGCTACGCGATTTGATGTATTCAACTATGCGCGATTTAACTGACAAGATAAGTATTTTGGTATCTAGTCAAACGCAAAGTTACGACTTAATGCAAAATCTCGACAATCGCCAAAGTCAGCTAGCTAACCAACAACAGCAATTGATCGAGATCTTAAAGAAAATTTCAGATTAGCAACCGATTCAAAAAACTAGCCTATTCCAAAAAATAGGTTGCTAAACCCAAATCTGCTAGCGATCGCTCTGCCTGTTTGGCTTTATCCCATTGATTAAATGCACCAATCTGTAGCCAAGATTTTCCTTGGAAGATGGTTTTAAAAGCTTCTGGATAAAGCGATCGCACTTCGTTTTCTTCGGTTTCATCCAGGGCTTCGACTAAAACTTTATATTTAACTGGATTAACAGACGAACTGCTGATTGTCGGCGGGAATGGCACTGGTTCAGGTTGAGCAGTTTCGGCTGGAGGCGCAGAAGAAGAAGCAGTAAATACCAATTCTTTGTTACTCGTATTTGGATCGGTTACAGGAGGAGGTTCAGGCAGGGAAGCATCAGCAGTAGTGTCTATCGTTGGCGTTGTTGGTGCAGGTAGGGAAGTATTAGCAGGCAGTCGATCTAAATCAGGTAAAGGTGGTAAAGGAGATTTATTTTGAGTAGGATTGCTTCGGGCGATAAATTCTCCGCTATCAAAATTGATCTTGCCTTCCGTTTTTCCTTGGGTTTGTGTACCAACTGCAAGTATTTCATTTTCAGCAGCATTTTGAATGTCTAGTTTTCTATTGCTCCGAAACGTGTTATTTCCAGCTTCCTTAGTAGTACCTAAATCAACCTGAGATTGAGCGATCGCCGTTAAGCCAGATTCTTGAGAGTTGATTATCTCATTGTCTCGCAAGACAGCTTGAGAGTTGCCTTCTAAGATAATGCCAATTCGATTGCCGTCAAAGGTGTTTTTTGTCAGAGTTGTAGCAGCATTTTGCACGACACTAACCCCAAAACCTGTGTTTTCAAAGGTATTGTCAATAACTTTTGGTTGCGAAGTGCCGTAAACTATCAAGCCATTGCCAGAATTGTTGTAAAAATAATTGTCTTCTACTGTTGGCGAACTATTGCCGTTAACCGAAACCCCAGTATTACCATTACGCGTAAAAGTATTGCTAACTACCCTTGGGTTAGCCGACTCGATCCATAAACCATGTCCCCGTGAATGCTTATTGATCACAGTAACTCCTATAATGCCACCTGCATCTTCAACAGCAGCGATCGCCACATATTGCCCCGCACCAGTCGGACTAGTAAAATAACCATTACCCTGAATAATAGTGTTATACCCTTGATTTTCAGGATCGCCTTGGAGAGTAATCTGATTTTGAATCACTAAAGGAAATGTTTCCCCTGTCTGTTCGCTATATGTTCCTGACACTAACTGAATCGTGCTGCCAGCATCAGCTAGTTTCAAAGCTTGGGTGATTGTTTTAAGAGGAGATGTCTTTTTGCCTACTTGAGAGTCATCTCCCACTTGAGGATTAACGTAAATGATATTTTTGTTTAACGTAGGCGATTGAGCGATCGCTTCTTGGGCTAAAGTTGGTTGAGCCTGAAGTGCAATATAAGATGGTAAGGCAGCAATCAATACTACTAACGATAAGCGAATACCTTGATTTCCTCGCCATAGCCAGCTATAACTAACTCTCAATCGATGATTTGTTTGATAATTGTTGCTCGTCATTATTTAACTCCTAACGGTAAAGATTATTGGTAAATTAAAATTTTAAAATAGGTGTCAAAATACGCGTCTTTTTGTCTGTATATTTTGCTTAATTAATTAGTAATTTAAGACTCTAGACAACAGATAATTAATTGGGAAGATAAATAACGTATAATTGCGTAAGTTTTTATTTATTGACTCTACATAATAGTTAGCTGTACTAGCGTGAAATTATTCGTTTATCATACTCCTGAGAGTACTCCAACAGACCGATTACCAGACTGTGCGGTAGTTATTGACGTTTTGAGGGCAACTACTACGATCGCTGCTGCTCTTGATGCAGGTGCAGAGGCTGTCCAAGCATTTAGTAACATAGAAGAGCTGATGCGTCAATCAAAAGCTTGGCCAAAAGCAAAATGTCTTCGAGCAGGAGAAAGAGGTGGTTTAACTGTAGAAGGCTTTGATCTGGGCAATTCTCCTCTTGCTTGTAAACCAGAAATTGTCAAAGATAAACGATTGTTTCTGACTACTACCAACGGTACTCGCGCTTTGCAGAGAGTCGAAAAAGCTCCCCTGGTAATTACTGCTGCTCAAACTAATCGCCTGGCTGCGGTTAACTATATTTTTGAAACTCAACCAGAAACGGTTTGGATGGTAGGTTCAGGTTGGCAAGGAGATTATTCTGTAGAAGATACTGCCTGTGCTGGAGCGATCGCTCAGTTGATTTTGCAACAAAGTGATGCGTCGTTAATCGAATTGTTTGGTAACGATGAAGTGATCGGTGCGATCGCGCTTTATGAACAGTGGAAAGACAATCTCTTAAATGTCTTTCGTCAATGCAGTCACGGACAACGCCTTCTAAAATTGAATGGAGAAGATGATCTTAAATATTGTTCTCAGACAGATATCTTGGATATTGTACCAATTCAAAAAGAACCAGGAGTTTTAGTTAAGCATTAAAGCAACACATCCCAACAGTAAAATCGAGGCAATAAATATTATTTAATACAGAGGCAAATTACTATTCGCCTTCACAAAATGTCCGTCTCCTAAAACTCAATCGTTATCATAGTAATTTGTGTATCTAATTGTTAACTACAGGTTGTAACTCAAAATATTCGGGAACTATTTGTATATCAAAGAATAGAGCAAATAATTTAGGATTTTTGAGCATGAATAAAGCTTTAGTAGTAGACGATAGCTTGATGATGAGAGAGGTTTTTGGTATTTATTTACAAAAAGCTGGATTTACAGTCGAAAAAGTCTGTAGTGTCGAAGAAGCTCAACAAACTATAGTAGGTTACCAACCTAATTTAATTGTTTTAGATGTAGTCATGGGTGGCAAAAGTGGCTTTGAATTTTGCCTTCAGCTTAAAAAAAGTAAACAAACTTGCTCGATCCCAGTCATTATTTGCTCTACCAAAGCAACTCAAGCAGATTTTATGCTGGGAGATATGATTGGTGCAGATGCCTATTTATCTAAAACCGTACCGCAAGCAGAATTTATCAGCAAAGCACAACAGCTAAGTCAAAAACCAGCCGTTTGTAGATTAATTTAATTATTAGTTATTAGAGTTAGTGCAGTTAATGCTTTTAACTTTTCTTGTTCTTCTGAGGTTAAATCATTTGATTGACCAAGTACTTCTTTGTAGATTTTGATGTATTCTAGAGCAGATTTTAGCCAGCTAAAGTTTTGGCTCATCGCTCTTTGCTGTAGCTCTTGCCATCGATCTTTATAGACAAAGCCTTCTGAAGCACGAACCATACAGGTAAATAAGTCTAGCGGTTCATAGCGATCAAAACAGTAACCAGTCCCCTTGTGATTCATCGGATCGTGATGGCTTACCGTGTCTACTAAACCGCCTGTACGTCTAACAATAGGAATACAACCATAGCGCATGGCTAACATCTGGCTAATACCACAGGGTTCAAATTTGGAAGGCATCAAGAATACATCACAACCGCCGTAAATTCTACGTGCCAAAGCATCGTTATAAAGTAGCTGTACCGATACTCTACCAGGAAAACGAGTTGCCAGTTGCCATAGCTGAGTTTCTATTTGGCGATCGCCTGTCCCCAAAACTACTAGCTGAGAATTGCTGTACGCCATAAAGCGATCAATAATCTGCAACAGCAAGTCAATTCCCTTTTGATCCACTAACCGAGAGACGACGCTCATCAAAAAGACATCTTTGTCTACATTAAGTCCTAATTCTGCTTGTAGTTCAGCTTTATTAATTGATCTTTTATCTAAGGACTCTGGCGTAAAATTTGCCTTTAAAGCTTTATCGATAGCAGGGTTATAACTATCGACATCAATCCCATTGAGGATGCCTGTAATTTTACCGCTAATGAATGACAATAAACCTTCTAGCTTCTCGCCGTATTCTACGGTTTTGATCTGTTGAGCATAGGTAGGAGAAACGGTAGTAACCTGATCGGCAAACTGAACCGCAGCAGCCATGACGTTATGTCCCTGCATATACCAGGGACACCAGGTAATCTGATCTAAATACCATCGCCAAGGACCCTGATAAGCCAAATTATGAATCGTATAAACAGTAGAAATATCAGGTGACTGATTCATCCAGACAGGCAGCATTCCCGTATGCCAATCATGACAGTGAACTATTTCTGGTTTCCAGTAATTCCAGCAAAATTCAGCAGCACCATTGCTAAAAAAAGTAAATCGCCACGATTCATCTTCTCCTCCATAAATGCGATCGGGATCGAAAGCAGGATGACCAAATAAATAAAGTGGGACATCGCTATCGGGCAAGACAGTTTCGTAGACAGCAAAGCTATTAAACATAGCAGCCCCCCACCAAATAGGATCGGGAGAGAGATTGAGTTTACTATACAAAGACCCATAGTAAGGCATAAAAATACGGACATCATGACCTAATTTTCTTAATATTTTAGGTAATGCACCGACGACATCTCCTAATCCACCCACTTTAGCGATTGGGGCTACTTCGGCTGAGACAAATAAAATCCGCATTTAGTTACTTGGTTGCTTAACCTTGCTATGGCTTCCTGTGTGATTATATAGGTCAGAGGGTACAGGCGATAGGGGATCAAGAAAAAGATTTAGGATGATTGATTCAACTAGTATTTTTGCTCTATTGTTCCAGCTAAATACCGCGATCGCACTTCTCATATAATCAAAGCGAGAAAACAATACTGCAAATTAAATGTCAATGGATATCAAAATATCTTGGGAAGATTTATCACGTAAAATATATCTAAATCGTTTGCCGAAAAAGAGAATGGGTGCAGGATGTTTGTTTTTTGACGAGCAAGGCAAAATGCTGATTCTCAAGCCTACCTATAAAAACCACTGGCTGCTTCCTGGTGGTGTGATTGAAAATAATGAATCTCCTCGGCAAGCCTGTATTCGAGAAGTGAAAGAAGAAATCGGGCTTGATTGCCAACCAATCAGACTACTTTGTGTCGATTATGTCAGCGATCGCATTCATCAAATAGAATCAGTACAGTTTGTTTTTTTAGGTGAGATTATTTCTCATGAAACCCAAATTTATCTCCCTGAGGCAGAAATTAGCACCTATCAATTTTTAGAACCTTCAATCGCGTTGTCAATGCTTGGTCTTCGTTCTCAAATAAGGTTAGAGCAATGTCTAGCTCATCTAGATGATCGGATCGTGATTTATTTAGAAAATGGCAAGCAGCCATAACTATTGCTGTAATAATTACAAGCCAGTTTCGCGCATAGCTTCTAGATAGTCGATCGCCGCCTGTAGTTTATCTTCATAAGAATAAGAAAACTCTTCAAACCATTGCCCTTCTTCCGAGCGCGGATTTAAGTTTTTGAGCCATTGTTGGGCTTTTCCTCGCAGAGCTTCTTTTCTTCTGCGCTCTCGTAATTCTTCTCTTTTCTGCGCCTCAACTAATTCTTGTTGACGACGTTTTTGTTCGGCGATTTTTGCTTCTTCTTGGCGTTTAACTTCAGCTAGCTTCTCCTCACGCTTGTGTGCTTGTCTGCGATAGTCTGTATCGATTAGGGCGTTAAGGTGATCGAGATCTTGGGCGGATCTTCTCACTTCCTGACTCGATTTAACTTGAGACGATGGTTCGCTAGGTGTGGAATTTGGTCTACCTCTTCCCGATTCTAGATCTTCCCTTAATTCTGCTAGCATTCGCTCCATTGATGCCTGTGATGTTTGAGGCGTAGACTGGGGTGGCGATTTGCGTTCGGGCAACTTATTTGTCTTCGACTTTGCTTGTTCAGGCTCAAATTCATCTTTTAACTGAGCTAGTAAATCATCCATGTTCTTGTCTGACACCAATACCACCCCATCATCTATCGCAACATCTAGTTAGAGCTTCCTCTATATTATGAATTATGCAGCGGTCAAAGTGTCCGCCAAAGGCTTCCAATTAACATAGCGATCGCCTCCCATTTCTAAGATAACCTTAATTTTTGGCTTACTTTTAGTCAGATCGACTAAATACTGAATTTCTTGACGAGATAAAATTTGTCCTTCAATAATCCATAGTGCTAATCCTTTCGCATCAGCAGGTAAAGAATTTAATTCATAAGTAGCAATTGGTGGTACATAGTAAATATCACCAACGGCAGCATCTTGCCCAATAGTCTTTTTGCCCAAGTGGGGCGGGCGTACCCCATGTACTCTGGTTAAATAGGCTGCCAAATCCCCTAATCCCCTGGCGGTAATATTAATAGTATGGTAGCCATAGGCTCGCAAACGCCTTTGATAACGTCCTTCTGCGCCTCCTTCTAAGGGCATATACAAGCCTAATGCACCAGCTTGTTCTAAAGCGCGAATAAATGATTTTCCCGTGGTAATTAGCGGCATGGTTTCTGTATATGGCGAAAAGATTGGTTCAAAATCTATTTTAGAAGATTGTTGCTTCAATGAGATAGTAGACTGTTGAGCTATCTTGATGGCGTTGATTTAGAAAGTTTCGCCCTTTTGGTTAAATTTGATTAAAGTTGCAATTAGCGATCGCTTTCACTATTGACAAAATAGTCATAAAATACTGAATTGTCAAAAATAACCTTGTCAGAAACTCATTCCATCATGTATGATTAATGATTGTGGTCAAAACTGGCAAATCTCACACTATAGATAGATATAAAGTCTAATCATCCCCCAGCTAAAAAAAATATTGATTAACTCAGTTTTTTGGCTAAACAAGGGAGTTTTCACTGTAATTACTAACATAAAACAAACTTGTTATGGGGCTAGTGAGAAATTTTATAGGATTTGCTGCCTCCTTAAGAAACTAAAGAAATTTATTCTTTAAGTCTTAGAGGGTAAGGGTAACTCTGGAAATTAGAGGTAGTTAGGGTTCATGCTCCAATTTTATTTCTAATCGTAAATCTTAGAAAACAAAATCATATACATTTGCTGCTAGACATCTTGTTGATATTTCAATCGATATCTTCAAGATGATTGTTCTTCGTCAGTTAAAGTTACACCGTCGTTAGACGACAGTGGTTTACAGCAAGTATATATTATTAGCCAAGAGCCTAACTAAAAAAGGCTCAAAGGCTTGTCATGTTGCAATATAGTGGAGTTTAAATTCGTGTCTGTCGGTATTCTTGGCACCAAAGTAGGTATGACCCAAGTTTTTGAGCCCGAAACAGGAAATGCAATTCCCGTTACCGTGGTTCAAGCTGGACCTTGTGTCGTAACTCAAATCAAAACTAAAGAAACGGACGGCTATAGCTCAATTCAGATTGGCTATGGCGAAGTTAAAGAAAAAGCTCTGTCTAAACCTGAATTGGGTCACTTAAGTAAAGCAGGAGCAAGTCCTCTGCGTCATCTTAAAGAGTACCGTATTGAGGAGACAGCTGGTTATGAACTAGGTAAAGCCTTGGATATTTCTGCCATCTTTAACACTGAAACAACCGTAGATGTTAGTGGCAAAACTATGGGTCGTGGTTTTGCAGGTTATCAAAAGCGTCATAACTTCAAACGTGGTTTGATGAGTCATGGTTCTAAAAACCATCGCGCGCCTGGTTCTACTGGTGCAGGTACTACCCCTGGTCGTGTCTATCCTGGTAAAAAAATGGCAGGACGCTACGGCGGCAAGCAGGTAACTACTCGCAAACTAACAGTTGTGAAGGTTGATGCAGAGCAGAATCTGCTACTAATCAAAGGTGCTATTCCAGGTAAGCCTGGCTCTTTGCTCAGTATTTCTCCTAGCAAAATTGTTGGATAGTAATAACAGCTCGTTAGTTATTTCAGGACAAAACAGGTAAATAACAAATAACTATGGTTAATTGTGTAATCAAAAATTGGCAAGGGGAAGATGCTGGTGAGGCATCGGTAGAACTCAAGGTAGCCAAATCAGAAAACGCCGAACATATTGTTCATCGAGCAATGGTGCGTCAGTTAAACAATGCTCGCCAGGGAACAGCCTCAACTAAAACCCGTGCAGAAGTTCGTGGTGGTGGACGCAAACCTTGGAGACAGAAAGGAACTGGTCGCGCTCGTGCAGGTTCAATTCGTTCTCCTCTATGGCGTGGTGGTGGTGTAATCTTTGGGCCAAAGCCTAGAGATTTTAGTACCAAGATGAATCGTAAGGAAAGACGATTAGCATTAAGAACAGCCTTTAGTTCTCGCTTAGAAAATGTAATTGTGGTTGAAAACTTTGCCTCAGAGCTAGAGCGTCCCAAAACCAAGGAAGTAATTTCTGCTCTCGAACGCTGGGGTGTAGAACCCGAGGCTAAGGTTTTATTAATTCTTAAAGAAGTTTCGGAGAACGTTAATCTATCAACTCGCAACATTGCTAAAGTCAAGTTGATTAAAGCGACTAACCTTAATGTTGTGGATGTTCTTCATGCCAACAAAATTGTGGTGACCAAAGACGCGCTACTACAGATTCAGGAGGTTTACGGTGACGACTAAATACCAAGAGAGAGATTTAGCAGACTTAATCCTTAAGCCAATCATTACCGAAAAAGGCACAATTCAAATGGAACTTGGTAAGTACGTTTTTGATGTGCTACCTAAAGCTACCAAACCCGATATCAAAGCAGCGATTGAAAGCTTGTTTGACGTTACCGTTGTCAAAGTCAATACCTTGACCTTACCTCGTAAAAAGCGTCGGGTAGGAAGATTTGTGGGTTACAAAGCTCAATACAAAAGAGCCATTGTCACTTTAAAAGACGGGGATTCGATCGCCTTATTCCCTGACGTATAAACTCGACTCGAAAAAGCTAGTTAAAAGCAAATTATGGGTACTCGTTCATTTAGACCATACACACCAGGAACCCGCCAAGCGGTAGTTCCCGATTTTTCTGAAATTACCAAAAGTAAGCCAGAAAAGTCTTTAACCAAATATAAACATCGTCAAAAAGGGCGTAACAACCGTGGTGTAATTACTAGCCGTCGTCGCGGTGGTGGACACAAGCGTCTCTATCGGATTATTGATTTTCGTCGCGACAAACGTAATATTCCCGCTGAGGTAATTGCGATCGAATACGATCCTAATCGTAACGCACGTATTGCTTTAGTGCAGTATGAAGATGGTGAAAAACGCTATATTTTAGCTGCTGTGGGCATGAAGGTCGGCACAGCGATTATTGCTAGTCCCGATGCTCCAATTGAAGTTGGTAACGCTTTACCATTAAGCAATATGCCCTTGGGCGAAACAATTCATAACGTTGAGCTAGTAGCTGGTAGAGGCGGACAGATAGTTCGTGCTGCTGGTGCGGCTGCGAAAGTGATGGCTAAAGAAGGAGACTATGTAACTATTGGTCTGCCCTCTAAAGAAGTCAGAATGGTACGCAAAGAATGCTACGCCACTATCGGACAGGTAGGCAACGTTGAGTATCGTAACCTCAAGCTAGGTAAAGCGGGTCGCATGCGTCATTTAGGTAGAAGACCCGAAGTTAGGGGTAGTGCGATGAACCCCTGCGATCACCCTCATGGTGGTGGAGAAGGGCGTGCGCCTATCGGTAGAAGTGGTCCAGTATCTCCCTGGGGAAAACCAGCACTCGGTAAGAAAACACGCCAGAAGAACAAGCCTAGTAACAGGCTAATCGTCCGTCGTCGTCGTTAATTCATCATTGATCTTAAAAATATGAGTCGTTCTTTAAAAAAAGGGCCTTTTATCGCCGACAGCCTGCTCAAGAAAATTGAACGGTTGAATGCAGGTAACAAGAAAGAAGTCATTAAAACTTGGTCGAGATCCTCAACTATCCTACCTCTAATGGTGGGACACACAATTGCCGTACACAATGGTCGCCAACATATTCCTGTGTTTATTAGCGATCAAATGGTGGGACACAAACTAGGAGAATTTGCTCCGACCCGTACCTTTAGGGGTCATGCTAAAGGCGACAAGAAAGGGAGACGCTAGCTCGCAGATACTACTATGACAATAGATAAGAACAAAGAAGTGCGGGCGATCGCTAAATATATCCGGATGTCTCCTTTTAAGGTCAGACGGGTGTTAGATCAAATTCGCGGTCGTCAATATCGAGAAGCTCTAATCATTTTGGAGTTTATGCCTTATAAATCCTGCGATCCAATCTTAAAAGCATTGCGTTCGGCTGTGGCAAACGCAGAACATAACAATGGGTTAGACCCTGCAACTCTAGTAGTCAGCAAAGCCTTTGCTGATGGTGGTCCCGTTCTCAAACGTTATCGTCCCCGAGCGCAAGGTAGAGCCTACCAAATTCGTAAGCCAACCTGTCACATTACCGTGGCTGTCGCGCCAGAAGTAACCGATTAAAATCTTGGGAAAACTTTGATTTTAAATTTAATTAATTACTATTACGAGGAAACATTTGTGGGACAGAAGATACACCCAACAGGCTTTCGTCTGGGAGTTACTAAAGAACACCAGTCTTGCTGGTATGCAGATACTAAACGTTATCCAGAGCTACTGCAAGAAGACCGTCTAATCAGAGAATACGTTAACAAAGAGCTAAATAACGCTGGGATCTCGCAGGTCAAAATTGAACGTAAAGCCGACCAAATTGATTTGGCAATTCATACCGCTAGACCAGGAGTTGTAGTTGGTCGTGGTGGCTCGGGAATTGAAAAGCTACGTACCGATCTTCAGACGAAGGTGGGCAACAGTCGTCAAATTCGGATCAATGTAATTGAAGTACCCCGCGTCGATGCCGATGCAGCTTTAATTGCCGAGTATATCTGTCAACAGCTAGAGCGAAGAGTTTCTTTCCGTCGGGTTGTCCGTCAGGCAATCCAAAGAGCGCAAAGAGCTGAAGTTTTGGGCATAAAAATTCAGGTCAGCGGTCGCTTAAACGGTGCAGAAATTGCCCGTACAGAATGGGTTAGGGAGGGTCGAGTCCCGCTACATACCCTCAGAGCCGATATTGATTACTCTTATCGCACTGCCTTGACTATTTACGGAATTCTCGGAGTCAAGGTTTGGGTATTTAAAGGCGAAATTATTCCAGGGCAAGAAGAGGCTGCCACAGCAGTACCTAGTCAAGCTCCCCGCCGTCAGCGTCGTCGCCAAAAGTTCGATGATCGCTCAGAGTAACTATTAACAAGACTTATTTAGCAAAATATTACTATTATGCTTAGTCCCAGAAGAACGAAATTTCGTAAACAACATCGAGGTCGCATGAGAGGTATGGCCTATCGCGGTAATACCCTGAACTTCGGTGATTATGCTCTTCAAGCTACAGAACCTTCTTGGATTACTTCTCGTCAAATTGAGGCTGCACGTCGAGCGATGACGCGCTATGTCAAACGTGGCGGGAAAATCTGGATTCGCATCTTTCCTGACAAACCAGTTACGATGCGCCCAGCCGAAACCCGTATGGGTTCGGGTAAAGGTTCTCCTGAGTTTTGGGTAGCAGTAGTTAAACCAGGTAGAATTATGTTTGAAATGGCTGGTGTACCAGAAGATATAGCTAAAGAAGCAATGCGCTTAGCAGCCCAAAAGCTGCCGATCAAGACTAAATTTATCACTCGTGAAGAGGATTATAAGTAACATGGCTCTACCAAAGATAGAAGATGCCAGAAAACTGAGTGAAGAAGAACTGGCAGAAGAAATTTTAGCGGTTAAGCGAGAACTATTCCAGTTGAGGCTAGAGCAATCTACTCGCCGTTTAGAAAAGCCTCATTTATTTAAACACGCCAAACATCGCATGGCTCAATTACTCACTGTAGAGCGCGAGCGTGAACTTACTGCTACAGAAGGAGAATAAATTATGGCAGTCAAAGAAAGAGTTGGAGAAGTAGTCAGTGACAAAATGGATAAAACCATCGTTGTCGCCATTGAAAACCGTTCTCCTCACCCTAAGTACGGCAAAATCGTTGTCAGAACTAAAAAATACAAAGTACATGACGCAGAAAACCAATGCAAAATTGGCGATCGCGTGCGAATTACAGAAACTCGTCCCTTAAGTAAAACTAAACGCTGGAAGGTCGAGGAAATCATTGAATCCAGACAATCTTAATTCTTATCAACCTAATCTTCTCGGTCGAAGTCAATCATGATCCAACAACAGACCTATCTAAATGTCGCTGACAACAGTGGCGCACGCAAGCTGATGTGCTTACGCGTAATTGGCAAAGGAAACAGTCCTTATGCCTTTATCGGTGATGTCGTAGTGGCGGTAGTCAAAGACGCTTTACCTAACATGGGCGTAAAAAAGTCCGAAGTTGTTAAGGCAGTGATTGTCAGAACTAAACAGTCAGTCAATCGCCCCAGTGGCATGAGTATTCGTTTCGACGATAACGCTGCGGTGATTATCAATGAACAGGGTAGCCCAAGAGGCACTCGTGTCTTTGGTCCTGTAGCAAGAGAATTAAGAGAGAGAAACTTTACCAAGATTGTCTCTTTAGCTCCAGAGGTAATATAAATGGCTAACACAAAAGGCGCACCTACCCGCTACCAAATGCACGTTAAAAAAGGAGACACTATTCAAGTGATCTCTGGGCGTGATAAAGGTAAGGTAGGGGAAATATCGAGAGTAATTCCCAAAACTAGTCAAGTCGTTGTTGAGGGAGTTAATGTTCGTACTAAGCACGTTAAACCTCAGCAGGAAGGAGAATCAGGTCAGATAGTGACTTTTGAAGCTCCCATCCACAGTTCTAACGTCATGCACTATTCAAATAAAGAAAAGACCGTAAGTCGAGTAGGCTATACGTTTACTGAAGAAGGTCGTAAGGTGCGAATGCTTAAAAAAACTGGCGAGATTATCGACTAGTTTGAGAGTGTTGAGTACCCTGAAAATTGCTAATTTCGACAACATACAGTTTCCTGACCAAGCCCAGGGAAATTTTATCATCATGCCCAAATCACTAAAACAAAGATATTCCGAGGACATTGTTCCTAAACTAACAGAGCAGTTTAACTTTAGTAATGTCCATCAAGTACCAAGAGTAGTCAAGATTGTGATCAATCGAGGTTTAGGGGAAGCATCACAAAATGCCAAAGCTTTAGAATCTTCGATTAATGAATTGACTGTGATTACAGGACAAAAACCCGTAGTTACCAGAGCAAAAAAAGCGATCGCGGGCTTCAAAATTCGTGAAGGAATGCCCGTAGGAGTTATGGTAACTCTCCGCGGCGAAAAAATGTATGCTTTTCTAGAGAGATTGATTGCTCTGGCCTTACCACGCATTCGTGACTTTCGGGGAATTAGTCCTAAAAGCTTTGATGGTCGTGGTAACTACAGCCTAGGAGTTAGAGAACAATTAATGTTCCCTGAAATTAACTACGACAGCATCGATCAAATTAGAGGGATGGATATTTCTATCGTCACTTCGGCAACAAACGATGAAGAAGGACGAGCTTTATTAAAAGAAATGGGAATGCCTTTCCGTGACAATTAACGTTATCTGCGTATTTAAAATAGAACAATAGGAAATAATGGCAGCAACCGATACTATTTCAGATATGCTGACCCGCATCCGTAATGCCTGCATGGTCAAGCATCAAACTACTCAAGTTCCTTCAACTCGCATGACTCGCGCTATTGCTCAAGTGCTACAAAGCGAAGGCTTTATCGAAAGTTTTGAAGAAACAGGCGAAGATACCCAAAAATTTATTAAAATTTCCCTCAAATACAAAGGTAGAAATCGCCAACCAATTATTAGTAGTCTCAAGCGGGTAAGTAAACCAGGACTAAGAGTCTACTCAAGAAAAAAAGATATTCCTCGCGTTCTTGGGGGCATTGGTATTGCGATCGTTTCCACATCCCGTGGAGTAATGACAGATAGGGAAGCTCGCAGTCAAGGTGTTGGCGGTGAAATTCTCTGTTACGTTTGGTAATTTAATAGGAGAAATCGATTATGTCTCGTATTGGCAAACTGCCGATTCCAATTCCCAATCAAGTAAGCGCGCAAATCTCAGGACAACACGTTACGATTAAAGGGCCCAAGGGAACTTTAGAACGGCAAATTCCTGAACCAATTGAGGTTAAACAAGAGGGAGATACAATCATTGTTAACCCAACTAATAGCTCTCGTATTGGCCGCCAACGCCACGGCTTGTGCCGCACTCTCGTCGCCAACATGGTAGATGGAGTATCACAAGGATTTCAAAAACGCCTTGTGATTCAGGGAGTCGGTTATAGAGCGCAAGCTCAGGGTAAAAAGCTAACCCTTAACGTTGGTTACAGTAAGCCTGTTGAAATGGAAATGCCTGACGGGATTGACGTGGCTGTTGAAAATAAAAATACCGAAGTCATTGTTAGTGGCATTAGTAAAGAAGTAGTGGGCAATGTTGCTGCCAGAATTAGAGCAGTAAGACCTCCCGAACCTTATAAAGGAAAAGGAATTCGCTACTTTGATGAGCAAGTAAGACGCAAGGCTGGTAAGACAGGTAAGTAGAAATTATGAAGCTTTCACGCAAAGAATCCGTAAAACGCCGTCATCGACGGGTACGCAAAAAAGTTAGCGGTACTCCCGAACGCCCTCGTTTGTGTGTTTTCCGTTCTAACAATCATATTTATGCACAAGTTATTGACGATGTAGCACAGCACACTTTAGTAGCAGCATCTGATTTTAATCTCGAATCCAATGGTGCTACCTGCCAAACTTCAGCCGAAGTTGGTAAACTAATTGCCCAAAAAGCCTTAGAGAAAGGAATTGCGAAAGTAGTTTTTGATCGGGGGGGCAACCTTTATCATGGCAGAATCAAAGCTCTAGCTGATGGAGCTAGAGAAGCTGGCTTGGATTTCTAAATCAAAATATCAGGGATAATAACTATGGCTAAGTCCAATAAGTCGCGCAAGAAAAGTCGCGCCAAAGAAAAAGAATCTGCTTGGCAAGAGCGAGTCGTGCAGATTCGTCGGGTCAGCAAAGTAGTAAAAGGTGGCAAAAAACTAAGTTTCCGTGCCATTGTCGTAGTAGGTAATGAAAAAGGACAGGTGGGAGTAGGTGTTGGTAAAGCCGCTGATGTGATCGGAGCAGTGCGTAAAGGTGTTGCCGATGCTAAAAAACAGTTGGTTGAAGTATCTCTAACTAAAGCTAGTTCAATTGTTCACGTCACCAACGGTATAGCTGGGGGAGCAAAAGTATTTATGCGTCCTGCTGCTCCTGGTACTGGGGTAATCGCTGGGGGCGCGGTTCGTACCGTACTTGAGCTTGCTGGAGTCAAAAATATTTTGGCAAAACAACTTGGTTCCAATAGCCCTCTAAATAATGCTAGAGCAGCGATCGATGCTTTAGCTAGCCTCCGTACTTTTGGCGAGGTAGCTAGGGAAAGAGACATTTCCATCGAACAGCTATACGCTTGAGAAAAAAGCTATTAGCTATCAGCTTGTTAATTAGTGCATTTTGAGGTTGATTAATCAAAGTTACCGTACCAAAATGCTCACAACCAACAAGTTTAAAGGTAGCAATGAACAGCTTTAATCTTGCTTTACCTTTTATAGTTTAGAGAAAACATATGCAGCTAGAAAATCTTAGCCCGAAAGAGGGTTCAAAAAGACGAAAACGGAGAGTTGGTCGTGGTATTGCAGCAGGTCAGGGTGCTAGCTGTGGTTTTGGGATGCGCGGTCAAAAGTCTCGTTCTGGTACAGGAACAAAGGCAGGTTTTGAAGGTGGTCAAATGCCCCTTTATCGACGAGTTCCCAAACTGAAACACTTTACTCTCATCAATCAAAAACATTACACCATTATTAATGTCGAAGTTTTGAACTCTTTGCCCACAAATACAGAGGTGACTTTAAACTCATTACTTGAAGAGCGTATTCTTACTAGTAGTGATGGTCCACTTAAAATTTTAGGCGACGGTGAATTAAACGTAGCATTGAACGTTAAAGCAGCAGCTTTTACCAAAAGTGCCGTGCAAAAAATAGAGTCTGCTGGCGGTAGCTGCGAAGTTATTGCTAAGTAAGCATTCGCGATTGGTATATCATAAAGAGCAGGGGTAAAAAATTAAGTTTATATAATATTTCTCCGTACATAACTTTTTAATACCAAGCATATAATGAGGTAAACCTTTATGGTTAGAGAAAAAACTCCTTCAGCACAGGAGACTTTTTTACAAATGGCACAGGCAGCTGGTCTTAGAGGCAGGCTACTGGTTACCATTGGTCTTTTAATCTTAGTCCGTCTAGGAGTATTCATTCCTGTACCAGGAATTAATCGAGAGATCTTTGGCAATTTTATTAACAGCTCTAGTAATGCTTCAATAGTCGGCTTTCTAGATATCTTCACCGGTGGTGGAATCTCAGCTTTAGGCATATTTGCTCTAGGAATTTTACCCTTTATTAATGCTTCGATCATCATGCAGCTATTGGCTACTGCCATACCTAGCTTGGAAGATCTGCAAAAGAACGAAGGAGAAGCAGGAAGACGGAAAATCTCGCAGATTACTCGTTATGTTGCTCTTGGGGGAGCAATTATCCAAAGTTTTGCTATTACTATGGGCTTATTAGTAAATAATGGCATAATCGAGAAAAGCTTATTTCCTATTGGTGAAACAGTGTTGGCTTTGACTGCTGGTTCAATGTTTGTGATGTGGATTTCTGAGCTAATTACCGAAAAGGGTATTGGCAATGGAGCTTCTCTACTGATTTTTGTCAACATTGTGGCTGTATTGCCCAAGACTTTAGGTAACACCATTGAATATGCACAAAGTGGTGGTAGAGAAGCGATCGCTCAAGTAGTAATTTTGCTGCTAGTCTTTTTGACCATGATTGTCGGCATTGTCTTTATTCAAGAAGGAACACGCCGTATTCCAATTATATCTGCCCGTCGTCAGGTAGGTAGAAGAGTATATCGCGAAAGAAGCAATTATCTTCCTTTGAGACTAAACCAAGGCGGAGTAATGCCAATTATTTTTGCTTCTTCTGTGTTGTTTTTACCGGCTCAATTGATTGGATTTTTACCTGGAGAGGGAGCAGTTAAAAACGTATTTACTCAAATTGCTACAGCAATTCAGCCAGGAAACTGGGCTTATATTCTGGTTTATTTGGTTTTGATTCTATTTTTTAGCTACTTTTATGCTTCTTTAATTGTCAATCCGGTCGATATGTCTCAGAACCTCAAAAAAATGGGCGCGTCAATTCCTGGAATAAGACCAGGTAAGGCAACCAGCGCTTATTTAGAAAAAGTTCTTAATCGTTTGACTCTTTTAGGAGCAATATTCCTCGGTTTAGTGGCGACGATTCCTACTCTGGTAGAAAGTGCTATTCCTGCGGGAACAACGGTTTTTAGCGGGTTTGGGGCAACATCTTTACTGATTTTAGTGGGGGTAGCAATTGATACAGCCAAGCAAATTCAGACTTACGTTATTTCTCAGCGTTACGAAGGAATGGTTAAACAGTAGTTTTGCCGTATAAAGTCAATAGCAAGTTAGGAGCTACATCTTAGCTTGCAGCTTATAACCTTAATTTTAATAAGTTGATATGGCAAAGCGATTAATATTTCTCGGTCCTCCTGGCGCAGGTAAAGGCACCCAGGCTCAGATAATATCGGAAAATTGGCAAATACCTCATGTATCTACTGGAGATATTCTACGCACGGCTGTTACTCAACAAACTCCCTTGGGTAAACAAGCTCAGGATTATATGAATCGAGGTGAGCTTGTCCCTGATACCTTAATTTTAAACTTAATCCAAGATCGTTTATCTCATGAAGATACGATTAACGGCTGGATATTAGATGGCTTTCCCCGTAACGTTAATCAAGCTGCTTTTTTAGAGGAGTTATTAGCTAAATTAGATCAAAATGCTGACTGTGTTCTGAATCTGCAAGTACCAGATGAAGTCCTCGTATTAAGATTGTTAGCAAGAAAGCGTAAGGATGATACAGAAGAGACTATTCGTCGTCGCTTAGAAGTTTATCATCAGGATACCGTGCCAGTGATAGATTTCTATCAAACAAAGAAAATGCTCGAAACTATTGACGGTAATCAAACTGCCGACAAGGTAGCTGAGGAATTGAGCAAAGTCATTTCATCATAGTTTGGAAAATACACTCCCTGGTATACATTAATACATCCGATATGAAATGAGCAAAACAGGTAATAATTATAATGCTGTGTCGAAAATTTTGGACAATTTACTCGCTAAACAGACAAACAACAATTGCCGTTGGCTATTAATCAAAAAGTAGCGGAGATAAATATTGGCTAAACAAGATTTAATTGAAATGGAAGGGACTGTTACAGAATCTCTTCCTAATGCGATGTTTCGCGTCGATCTGGATAATGGCTTTAACGTCTTAGCTCATATTTCAGGTAAAATTCGGCGAAATTATATCAAAATTCTACCAGGCGATCGCGTCAAAGTCGAGTTAACACCTTACGATTTGACTAAGGGTAGAATAACCTATCGTCTCAAAAACAAGTAACCAGTGTGTCAAAAAGCAAATCCTTAGCTATTTGACACAGAAACCAAATGATTGATACAATTATAGGCTTGCAATGTGGCCAGAGTAAGGCATGAAAGTTAGACCATCAGTAAAAAAAATGTGTGAAAAATGCCGTGTTATTAAAAGGCGCGGTCGAGTAATGGTGATTTGTAGTAGTAATCCCAAGCATAAGCAACGCCAGGGATAATTATATCTATATTCATCTTACCAGCGATTAATTTGAACAGTAGACGAAGCGAAACTAACAAAACAACTTAGGGAGTAAAAACGTGGCAAGGATTTCTGGCGTAGATCTTCCCCGTGAAAAGCGTGTGGAAGTCGCGCTTACCTACATTTTTGGCGTAGGTTTATCACGGGCGCAACAGGCACTCGCCGAAACTGGAGTTGATCCAGATACAAGAGTTCGGGACCTGTCTGATGAAGATGTAACAAAGCTAAGAGCATATGTTGAAGATAACTATCAGGTTGAAGGTGACTTAAGACGCTGGGAAGCCATGAATATTAAGCGTTTAGCTGATATTGGTACCTATCGTGGTCGTCGCCATCGTATGGGATTACCTTTAAGAGGCCAAAGAACTCGTACCAACGCTCGTACCAGAAGAGGCAGACGATTAACTGTCGCTGGTAAGAAAAAAGCTCCTGGTAAGAAGTAAACAGCTAAAAACCATATCTAACATAATTACATCACAACGAAAGTAACATGGCGCAACCAAAAAGAAGAAGCAGCGCAAAGAAAAATAAAAAAAATGTTCCCAATGGTGTGGCACATATTCAGTCAACCTTTAACAACACTATTGTCACAATTTCCGATACTAGAGGAGATGTAATATCTTGGTCTTCCGCAGGAGCTAGCGGTTTTAAAGGAGCAAAAAAAGGTACCCCTTTTGCGGCCCAGACCGCAGCCGATAGTGCAGGGCGAAGAGCTATGGATCAGGGAATGCGACAGGTAGAAGTAATGGTTAGTGGACCTGGTGCTGGTCGAGAAACGGCGATTAGAGCTTTACAAGGTGTTGGGCTGGAGATTACTTTGATACGTGACGTTACCCCCATACCTCATAATGGCTGTCGTCCGCCTAAGCGACGTAGAGTATAGCTTTTAAGCAATCAGCAAAAGTTAGTAAGTTGTAGCTATATGATGCAACTATTGTTATTTTGATTTACCAGAAGATAGCTTGTCGAATAAGAGGGAGAACAGCCTGTGGCGCAATTTCAAATTGAATGTGTAGAGTCTAAAACCCTAAAAAATCAGCATCAATACAGCAAGTTTATCCTAGAACCTCTAGACCGTGGTCAAGGAACTACCCTAGGCAATGCCTTGAGAAGAGTACTACTGTCTAATTTAGAGGGTGCAGCCGTTACCGCCATCCGCATTGGTGGAGGCATGGCAAAGGATGAAAGTAAACAAGAACATAAGTTTGGCTTTGCGACTCACGAATTTGCCACCATTGAGGGAGTAAGAGAGGATGTTTTAGAGATCATTCTCAATATGAAGGAAATAGTTCTCAAAAGCTATACCAATCAACCTCAAATAGGGCGTTTAGTAGCAACTGGACCTGGAACGGTAACTGCGGCACAGTTTGAACTACCCTCGGAGGTGGAGACAGTAGATTCTAATCAGTATGTAGCAACTATTGCAGAAGGCACCAGCCTAGAAATGGAATTTAGGGTTGAAAAAGGTAAAGGCTATCGCGCGGTTGAAAGAGGCAAAGAAGAGGGAAGTTCTTTGGACTTTCTACAAATAGATGCTGTATTTATGCCCGTCACCAAGGTCAATTATAGCGTTGAAGATGCGCGGGTTGACGGTTCTGGTATCCGTGAACGACTAATCATGGAGATTTGGACCAATGGTAGTATTAAACCAGAGGAAGCTTTATCTCAAGCTGCGGGAATCGTGGTTGATCTGTTCAATCCTTTGAAAGATCTTACTTTAGAAGAGATTCAAGACGATTATCCAGAAGATGAAGATCCAACCAGCCAAATTCCCATTGAGGAATTGCAGTTGTCGGTTAGAGCTTATAACTGTTTAAAACGGGCGCAGATCAATTCAGTTTCTGACTTGCTCGATTATACGCAAGAAGACCTATTAGAAATTAAAAATTTCGGTCAAAAATCAGCAGACGAGGTGATAGAAGCCTTACAACAACGTTTGGGAATTACCCTCGCTCAAGAAAAGTCAGGTAAGTAAATATATATCAACAGTATTAATGACAAGTATCAATCATGAGACATCGATGTAAAGTTAAGATGCTGGGGCTACCAGCAGACCAAAGGAAAGCTTTATTGCGATCGCTAGCAACAGAGATTATCCGTCATGGTCAAATTAAAACCACTCAAACCCGTGCTAAGGCAGTACGCAGCGAAGTAGAAAGAATGATTACCTTAGCTAAGGATGGTTCTTTGGCTGCCAGAAGACAAGCTTTAGGCTATATCTATGATAAAGATTTAGTCAGCGAGCTATTTAAAGCAGTTGACGAACGCTATAGCAATCGTAACGGAGGTTATACACGTATCGTTAGAACCAAACGCCGTCGTGGTGATAATGCCGAAATGGCTATTATCGAGTTAGTTTAACTAGATAATAGATGAATGGTTACAAATTGCCAATCTCAATCAAAGTCGCCCAAAAGGGTAGCTTTATTGATTCAATATCTAGGAACTAACTTTCATGGCTGGCAAAAACAACCAAACCAAGTTAGCGTTCAAGGATGTATCGAACAAGCGATCGCCGATATTACTGGCTTTCCTGTAAATATTTATGGTGCAGGGAGAACTGACTCAGGGGTTCATGCAGCAGCGCAAGTCGCTCACTTTGGTGATCGAGGTCCAATTCCAGCTGATAAGTGGGCTAAAATTATTAACGCGAGACTGCCAAAGGATATAGTGGTGATAGCTTCGGCTCAAGTTTGCGATAATTGGCATGCTCGGTTTTCGGCTAGGTGGCGGCGTTACCGCTACACAATATACACCGATAAATACCCTAATGTGTTTGTGAATCAGACCTGTTGGCATTATTATCAGTCTGTATTGCAAGAATCTTTGATTCAGGAAGCTTTAAAACCTCTAATTGGGGAACATGATTTTACTGCTTTTAAAAGGACTGGTTCAGATCGGGTAAATTCAAGCGTAGAAGTACAGGCTGCCGAATGCTATCGGCAAGGAGAATTCTTGCACTTGGAAATTCAGGCAAACAGTTTTTTGTACGGTATGGTACGTCTACTGGTAGGGATGCTGGTAGAAGTCGGAGTAGGAAAAAGAACGCCTGAAAACTTTACTAAAATCTGGCAAACCCAGCAGCGCTCTGAGGTCAAGTATTCTGCTCCTGCTAAAGGGCTTTGTCTATTGAGAGTCGGCTACCCTGAGTTTCCCTTTGCTCAATCTCTATGGTTTGATACTCAGCCTAACTTCTGCCTAGCTCGGTAAATTTCTTTATTTAAAATAATTCACAAAATATTATTAACCAAACATGAATAAAACTCCCCTGCCAACCCTAGAAACTCTCGAACAGAAGTGGTACGTAATTGATGCCGAAGAGCAACGCTTGGGTCGTTTAGCTACGGAAATAGCGATGATCTTGCGAGGAAAAAACAAGCCTAGCTTCACTCCACATATGGATACTGGAGACTTTGTAATTGTGATAAATGCCGAAAAAGTCGTGGTTACGGGTCGAAAAAACGAACAGAAACTATATCGTCGTCACTCTGGTAGACCAGGGGGGATGAAAACTGAGACTTTCGACCAGTTACAGCGACGAATTCCCGAACGCATTGTGGAAAAAGCGGTTAAGGGTATGCTGCCTAAAAACGCTATGGGACGCAAGCTATTTACCAAGCTGAGAGTTTATACAGGCTCCGATCATCCCCATACGGCCCAGACTCCTGAAACTATCACTATTAACACTATTCCCAAGAGGAACTAAAACATGGAAGGAACACAAGATCAAGTAGTATATTGGGCGACAGGTCGCCGTAAGTCGGCGATCGCTAGAGTTCGCTTAGTGCCTGGAGAAGGTAAGCTCGTAGTCAATGATAAACCTGGAGAAGACTATTTCAATCGTATTCCTAGCTATTTAATGGCTATTAAAGGTCCTTTAGAAACATTGGGCTTCGAGAATGAGTATGATATTTTGGTCAACGCACATGGTGGTGGTCTAACAGGTCAAGCCGATGCTGTGAAGTTAGGTGTAGCTAGAGCATTATGTAAGCAGGATCCTAACAATCGCCAACCTTTAAAAACAGAAGGTTACTTAACCCGAGATCCTCGCTGTAAGGAACGGAAGAAATACGGTTTGAAGAAAGCGCGTAAAGCCCCTCAGTTCTCTAAACGATAGTATTTTTATAGCTATCAGCTTTTAGCCATGAGCTTCTTAGCTAAGCAATCAAGTATAAATTATTTTTCAACCCTCTCATTTGCTACCGTAAACGTAATGAAGCTGCAAATTATTTAATGGCTATTTATTAAAACAATTTTTTGAGGAAATTAACAATGCCTAAACCTGAGATTCATCCAACTTGGTATCCAGATGCCAAGGTTATTTGTAACGGCGAAGTCATAATGACCGTCGGTTCAACCCAGCCAGAAATTAACGTTGATGTTTGGTCTGGAAATCACCCCTTTTACACAGGTACGCAAAAAATTATTGATACCGAAGGACGAGTTGATCGCTTTTTACGTAAGTACGGTATGCTCGATTCCAATAGTGAATCTGAATCCGACGCTGAAAAATAGCCATTTAATACAAAATATAAGCCCAGTAGTTAGCTTTCATTGACTGCTGGGTTTATTGTATTTCGCTAAATTTTCCTGAGATAATCACCCTCGTTTGATAGGAGAAAACCAATGGCAGAAGGATACCTACTAGATAAACTTAAATCTGTAGAACAAACTTTCCAGGAACTTACTTATCGTTTGGCAGATCCAGATATTGCTACTAATCCTGATGAACTACAGAAAATAACTAAAGCCCGTTCTTCTTTGGAAGAAACTGTCATAACTTATCAACAATGGCAGCAGGCAACTGAGGAACTTTCTGGGGCTAAGGAAATTCTCAAAGAAGCTAGCGATCCAGAAATGAAGGAAATGGCTAGTTTGGAGGTTGATGAACTAGAAGAGCAAATTGAACAGCTAGAGGCTAAGCTTAAAGTCTTACTCTTGCCCAGCGATCCAAATGATGATAAAAATATCATGTTAGAAATTCGCGCGGGAACAGGAGGAGATGAAGCTAGTATTTGGGCTGGCGATTTAGTTCGTATGTACTCTAGATATGCCGAAGAGCAAAATTGGCAGGTGAGTCTGCTCAGCGAATCGCCAGCAGATATGGGCGGTTTTAAAGAAGCTATTTTAGAAATTACAGGAGACTCCGTATACAGCAAGCTGAAGTTTGAAGCGGGAGTTCATCGGGTGCAGCGAGTTCCTCAAACCGAAGCTGGAGGAAGAGTTCATACCTCTACTGCCACCGTGGCGGTGATGCCAGAAGTAGACGAAGTAGAAGTAGAAATCGATCCAGGTGATATTGAGCTAAAAACGGCTCGTTCTGGGGGTGCTGGAGGACAAAACGTCAACAAGGTAGAAACTGCCGTAGATTTAATTCACAAGCCCACAGGTATTAGAATCTTTTGTACGGAAGAGCGATCGCAACTACAAAACCGTGAACGAGCGATGCAAATTCTACGAGCGAAACTATATGACATCAAGCTGGCAGAACAAAAGCAAGAAGTTAGAGGTTTGAGGCGATCGCAAGTAGGAACAGGAGCGCGTTCTGAAAAAATTCGTACCTATAATTACAAAGATAACCGTATTACAGATCACCGTCTGGGTCAAAACTTTCCTTTAGCCAATTCTTTGTCAGGAGATATTGATGTCATGATTCAATCCTGTATTTCTCAAGATCAACAGGAGAGACTAGAGGAATTAGCGCAATCCCCAGATACTGCGGAGGCTTTTAATTAAAATTAATTAATATAATAATTGCAGCAATCTCTATTGTCATTGGCGATATTTTATCGCAATATATTGATGGCGATCTTTTCTCAAGGATTATGTATCAATAAGATGACATTCTCGAAGCTGAAATTAATTAATTTTATTACTAAATCTAAATTTGTAAACTATAAACGCCATTGGATATTCTCTTTACTAATTTGGTTATTATTTGTTTTCCCTGCTCAAGCAATCGAATTAAGAGTAGCGATCAAAAAAGAGGTTTTGAGCCTTAAAATCGGTAGTTCAACTACTGCTATAGTCAAAGACGGTGCTGGAAAGCAGCTTGGTGAACTGACTCCCATGTCCTCTTTAGCAGCCGAGCTTCAAGGAAACATGATCGCGATTAATCATCGTGTTGGTGCAGGAGAATTAATTATTGAGCCTCAAAACAATGGCTATGTTTGGATTGGCGATCGCTGGTATCGGGGAAAAACTCGGCTAATTCGTCAGGATAATGGTATTACCGCGATCAACCAGGTTGATTTGGAAGAATATTTGTATAGCGTAGTTGGTGCTGAGGCAATTGCTACTTGGCCAATCGAAGCTTTAAAGGCACAGGCGGTAGCTGCTCGTTCCTATGCTCTCTACAAGCAGACTACAGGCTCTAATGGTCTTTATGATGTGGATACAACCATTGGTACTCAAGTTTATAAGGGTTTAGATAGCGAATACACCACCACCCATGAAGCGGTTGATGGCACGTTAGGTCAGATTATGACCTATAACAACAAGGTAATTCTAGCAGCTTTTCATTCTTCCTCTGGCGGATACACGGAAAATGTCGAGGATGTTTGGACTGCTCCTTTACCTTATTTAAGAGCCGTAGTCGATTATGATCAAAAGTCTCCCGTGTTTGAGTGGCAGCAAGTAATTCCTGTCAGTAAAATTCAAAGCTTAGTAGCTGGGGTTGGTAAAATTAGCGGGTTACAGCCTGAAAAAATGACTCCTCGTGGTCGCATAATTACCATGAAAGTTACAGGCGATCGAGGCACTGCCACCGTTAGCGGTAAAAACTTACGCCAAGCCCTCGATTTACGCAGCACTTTATTTCGTGTCTCTACTGACGGTAATAATCTTCAGATAAAAGGTCGTGGTTTTGGGCATGGACTAGGCTTGAGCCAGTGGGGTGCTTATTATTTGGCACAGCAAGGAGTAAATTATCATCAAATCTTAGCTCACTATTATCAGAATGCTAATTTAACCAAATTAAATTAATTGCTTGGTGATTGTCAAAGAACAACCAAAGCTTAAAGACATATCTAAAGTCTATTACTTAAGGTGCTAAATGAAACAATAGTAAAGACAGCAAAAAAAATGTAACATTATTGAATGTTATTTTCCGCAAGCTCGAGTACAAAATTGTAAGTTCTTTTGACAATGCCTAGTAATTTTTCTTCTGTAGATGCCGATCAACAGCCACGTATTCTAGTTGTTTCCGTTCGTGGATTTCGTTTTCAAGCAGCAAATTGCTGTATCTATGAGCTTGAAGATTTGCTAACCGATTTGGAAATGGCTCAATTACATACTCCGATACCCAATCGCAAGTTTGATGTCGCCCAGAAAGTTTACCGTACAGCAAAATATTTAGGTTGTTCTGATAACTTGGCTGTTAATATTGCCCCTTTTCCTCAAGAGTTAGTCTTAGAACATGAATATGATCTGCTATTTGCAGTATTAGATAATCCTTGGCAGTTCCATTTACTAAAATCAATTAAAGGATGGCGTGACAAATGTCGTCATAAGGCTTGCTTTATCACTGAAATGTGGCAACCCGATCTGAAAATACCCAAGTTATTTAGAGAGCCTTGGTCAAACTTCGATCATGTTTTTTTGGGGGTAACTCAATGCGTAGAAGAATTAAGCAAGTTAATTGAGCCTCCAGTAACTTATATTCCTCCTGCTGTAGATACTCTAAGGTTTTCTCCTTATCCTAATCCTCCACAGCGTTTGATTGATGTTTCTTATGTAGGAAGGCGATCGCCTAACATTCATAATGCTTTAATCACAAGAGCAACAAAAGATAATTTTTTTTATTACTACGATACTATTAGAGGCAAGCTAGAAATTGGAAATCCTCAAGAACACCGCATCTTGCTAGCTAATTTATTCCAAAGAAGCCGTTACAACATTACTAATTACGCCAAATTTGACTCTACGGAGGAAACGGGCGGAACTCAAGAGATCGGCTATCGCTTTTTTGAAGGGGCGGCAGCAGGAACAGTCATGGTAGGAATGCCACCAGCTGGGGAAGCTTTTCCTCACTATTTTGATTGGGAAGAGCCGATTATTAAAGTTGATTTATCAGGAACAGACGTAGTTGACGCGATTACTCAACTTGATTCCCAACCTGAAAGATTAGCTCAAATTAGCCGCAGGAACGTAGCAAATTGTTTACTCAAGCATGATTGGTCTTATCGCTGGAGAGATATGCTAGCAACTTTCGATTTAAAACCTGGTTCAGCAATACTTGCTAGGGAAAAATATTTGCGGGAATTGGCTCAAAGTATTCTAGCTGAGATTGGATAGTTAGCATTAACTGCATTTGGAGTAAACTCTGGGACTACTTCATCAGCCAGCTCGATTAAGACGACATAATTATAATAATTATTACCTAATCTCTAGCCACTTCAATAATTCCGCCACCCAAAACCATTTCCCCATTATACAAAACCGCTGCTTGTCCTGGGGTTATGCCAAACTGATGCTCCTCAAACATAATTTTGATGCGGGAGTTGTCGAGAGGAATTATTTGTGCAGGTACAGATTGAGAACGATAGCGAATTTTAACTTCGGCTCGTATCGGTGCAGTTGGTTGAGCAATAGAAATCCAGTTCATTCTGGATGCTGTACATTCTATTCGTCCCCCAGCATGGCGAGCGCCTACTATCACTCGATTCGTTACCGCATCTAACTTAACTACGTACAAAGGTTCTGGTGCAGCAATACCCAAACCTCTTCTTTGTCCAATAGTGTAATGATGGATTCCTGTATGTTTGCCTAAAATTTTTCCCGCCATGTCTACTATATCTCCTTCGGTTTGGCTGATATAGCGATCTAAGAAAGTCTGCATCGATCCGTGGGCTTCTACTAAACACAAGTCTTGGCTTTCTGGTTTTTCTGCCGTAGCTAAACCAAACTCCATCGCTACCCGACGAGTTTCTTCTTTGGTTTGATTACCCAAGGGGAAAACCGAACCTGCCAGTAATTCTTGGGTTAGATCGTACAGAAAATAAGACTGATCTTTGTTGCAATCTACTGCTCTTAAAAGTTGATAGCGATCGCATTGCTCATCGTAGTTGATTCTGGCATAATGACCAGTCGCAATTTTATCTGTAGCTAATTCTTTTTTAGCATAGTCCAACATAGGCGAAAATTTCACCGCCCGGTTGCACTGAGAACAAGGAAGAGGAGTGACTCCAGCTTGGTAACCATCGACTAAATAATCAATGATCTTTGATTTAAAGATATCTCTACTATCCACAATATGATGGGGAATGCCTAATTCTTCGCAAAGTCGAGCAGCATCCACCATTCCCTCCGAACAGCATTGTCCTTTACCCTTCATTAACCAGAGGGTAAGACCAATAACTTCGTAACCTTGATGATGTAAGGTAGCAGCAGCAACCGAACTGTCTACGCCACCAGATAAGCCGACAACGACCTTATTCATGAAACTTATTCGAGAATGTTAACTTCTATTAAATTGGAGGGTACTGTAATATTACCTGTTTGGTTTGATCGACGATAGTAACTATCTGTGTTGAACGAAAATACTTATACTGGATTTATATACATTATCTCATTTTATAAGCTGCTGTGCGACTTAGGAGATGTTTTACTACTCAACTAATTTCAGCGTTGTTTTAAGTTTAAAATATCGATATTTGTTTGGGCTAGATTAAGCAAATATCTAGAATTACTAACAAAAATAGTTAAATCAAACCATTATTTTCAATAGATATTAGCAAATTACTTTTTATACGGCAATTTTTTAGTTTTAACATGAATACTTACAATAAATATTGTTGGCTATTGTTAAGCAGCTTGTTGATCGCTTTTAATACCGCGATCGCCGCCAAGGCTTCTGAAATTAAGACTCAAAAGCAAATATTCTCTCCTTTAAATATTTTCAATATTTCTCAAAGTAGCACTGTTTATTTAAGTAAAAGTAATCATAACTCCAGTAATAATAGCTCGCGGGAATATACTTTTAAAGCACCAAATAGCAAAACTTTGACCAATAATGGACAACTAACAGCAGCAGAGGGCTATAAGGTAGAGGTTTATGGTAATGCCGAAGAACTATTGCTTCAAGTAAAGAATATTGAACCAGGAGCTTTTATCAAAGGCAATATTATTCAGGTGGGAATATTTAGTCAACAAGACAACGCAGAAGACTTGGTACGTAAGCTAGCTGTTGCAGGTTTTTGGGCAAGAATTGTTGCTCAGTAAATTAAAATAATTCAGGGCTTTTTCTTGATGGTTTATTGTTTAACTTGCTCAATACGCAAAAGATAGACTGCTGAATTGTTATTGACAGACAGTCTTCTGTTGCTTCTTAACTTTAAGCAAAGCGGTATTAGCCTGGTTCTTCTTCATATTCAGGAGCTTTTTGCTTTTCAGGAATATTTACTGGAGGCGGGTTATAAGGTTCTGGTTTGATATCGTCATCCCAGACATCTTCTGTAGTTGCTTCCTCATATTCGTACTCTTTCACTGGAGAAGCCTCGTATACCTGTGCTTCGTATACTTCTGGTTCAGCATCTTCCCAGTTGTTTTCTTCGTATTCTTCCTCATAAGGAATTGCTTCTGCCTGTTGTCTCATCGGAGGCGGAACAACCCGAGCTTCTTGCCATTCATCTTCATCCCAGCGTTCTTCTAATACAGGCTCTCTAGTATCGACGGTCTTAGAAATTGGTGGACTAATAGGAATTCCTGTGGGTAGCTGATTTTCAGCTTTAATAGTTTGAGGATAGTATTCTTCGCGATCACTTTCCCATGGTGGACGACCAATACCAAGACGTTCCAAAAGTCCGACCGAGATTTGCTGGATGCGTTCTTCTGAACCTTCAAAGACAATTAGGCGATTTGGACCACTGCTAACTACTTCTTCAATAGATAATTCATAGGTACTAATAAACTGTTCGGGAATTTGCGGTATCCCCAAAGAAGCAATGACGATCGAGTTTACTGCACCATTTTCGGCATCGAATTGAAAGTCCCTAACTTTGCCCAAGGGTTCTCCAGCTTCGGTAATCACCTCGCAATTGATCAGCTTGCTATATATTTCGATATCGATATCTTCAATAGCATTCTCATCGTCAACTAAAATTACGTCTCCAGTTTGACGAATACTATCAAGATACATATATTTGGGTATGCCCGATATCGAAAGTAAGTTATCTCTTAGTCCCAAAGCTACCACTTCTCTGCGGTCTATATCTACTAGAACCTCTTTGACCACTCCTAATCTCTTACCGCTGTTGCGCGCAATCACTTGAGTGTTAATAAATTCAGAGCGTAGATGTATGTTTTCAATTGTCATTTTGCTGTTTGGTTAATGTAAGCTACTGCTTGCACTTGCTGCTTATAGAGTATTTTTTTTAAAATCTAGAATAATTAAGCTGTTGTTCCAAAATGATGCCATAAAAGCTACCAAGGTTCTTATTTTACAATTATCAGAATTAATTTTCCCTAGCTCTCTATAAGATCATTCTAGCTAATCCCGCAGCAATTGCCCTATTGGAGCATGAATACTATCTTTTGGCAAGAACATAAATTGAGTTAGAAATTATCTCGATTCTACTGCAATCGTTGGTCAATTTGTTCTTCATAAATGTTATTTCAGAGGCATAATATGGGTACTTTAGAATTGTTGCTGTTTGAATAAGTATCCCTGAGAGTGCATGAACCATCTCACCCCTGTCGATGCAGAGCCAGAGAAACTGACTTTTACTGATACATTGTCTAATGTACTGAACAAACTAGCTAATTTTCACCCGAATAGTTGCCTACAGGTTACCTACAATTCCACTCTCTTTTTTGTTCATGTCAATGAAGGACAATTAATTTACGCTACCAACTCTCTGGCACCTTTTGAGAGATTAGAACGTCATTTACGTCGCCTCAGCAATCAAAGTCCCCAACTCGCAAATCAGATTATCAAGCAGCCACGTCAGCGATTTAAGAATGATTTACAGTCTTATACTCAACTGCCGTCTGATTATCAGGGAATTATTTGGCTATTGGAGCAAGGTCATTTAACTTCTCTAGAAGCTGTAACTCTCATTAGAAGAATCACAAGAGAAGTATTTGAATCTTTTTTATGTTTACCCGATTATTGTCAATATAAATTTGTCCCCAAATTAGAGCAGATTCCAAAACTGTGCCGTTTTGATTTGAAATCATACATTGAACAGTGTCAAAAAAGATTAGCAGCCTGGCAAGTATTTGCCGATAAGATTAGTTCTCCTTATCAGCGTCCTTATCTTGTTACGATGAAGGCGAAAGCCATTGGCGGCTTGACAGCACAACAAAATGAAACTATCTCTCAGTTACTCAAAGGATTAAATTTTCGTCAGATTGCTGCTGTAATAGATCGCGACGAGCTGGTGGTAGCTAAAATTTTGTATCCTTCAATGATCGACAATACCATAGTGCTTCGAGATCCTAAGTCTCCTTTTGATCGGCTGCCTCAATTACCGAAAAAAGAAGTTTTGAATTTAACCACTAGAATATCAGAACCCGACTGGCGCGGCGAAAATAGTGGTTTTCAGATCAATTCCCATAGCAAGCAGACTGTTCAGGCGTTAGAAACCAAATGGAAAATTGCTTATGTCGACGATAATCAATCCGCTCACCGCATTTTTACTAACTATCTTCAGCCAAATTTGTTCTCTACTCGATCAATTGTGGATGAGATGAATGCTTTTACCGAGTTGATTGAGTTTGAACCAAATCTTATTTTGCTTAATGTAAATATGCCCAATCTTAGCGGTTATGAGTTGTGTACTTTGCTCAGAAACTACGGTAATTTCCAAACAGTTCCCATAATTATGGTGGGTGAAGCATTAGAACTAACTAATTTTAATAAGTTAAAGCGAGCAGGAGCAACAGACAGCTTGAGCAAACCCTTTAGTCACCAAGAATTGCTGAATATGATTTGGAAATATTTGCAATAAGAGCCATTTAGTCTAATAATACTTGCCGCTTTAGTAGCTGTTGAAAACTGTCTTGGTTAGGTAAAGATGATTGTGCGCCATTTTTAGTCACAGCCAAAGCACCTCCTACTGTCCCCCACTGCACCGCTTCCCTGATCGATTTGCCTGATGCTAAAGCAACTGCCAAAGCCCCATTAAAAGCATCCCCCGCAGCAACGGTATCCACTACAGGTACAGCAATCGGCTTAATCCAAAAATTTTCGGCTTCATTACTATAGATTGAGCCTTGGCTTCCCAAAGTAATAATGACGTTTTTAACTCCCATCTGGTGCAAAAAAGATGCTGCTTGTTTAGCGGTAGTGACACCATCAACAGTAAAGCCTACTAGCTGACTGGCTTCAATCTCGTTGGGTGTAATGATATCGATTAAGCTGTATAGCTCTTCGGGCAAATCTGAGTTAATTGGAGCAGGATCGAGTATTAATAAACAATCATGAGCTTTCGCCTCTCTGGCTGCGGTTAAAACTGTAGCAATCGGAATACCTAGTTCTAACAGCGCGATTTTAGCTTTAGGAAGTAAAATCTTAAATTGCTCTATTTCTTTTTCTCTAACTAAATTATTTGCGCCTGCCGCACAAGAAATTGTGTTGGCACCTTGGCGATCAACTGCAATCGAGGCAATACCTGAATAAGTATGAGGATTGACGATAACTCCGCTGGTATTCACCCCCGCCGTTTGTAAACCTTCGATTAAAGTTTTACCAAAGCTATCATCACCAACTTGACCAACCAAACTCACGCTTGTACCTAGTTTAGCGATCGCCACTGCTTGGTTAGCAGCTTTTCCTCCAGCAGCCGAAAAGAAGCGATCGCCAATCACCGTCTCTCCCTTTACAGGTAAATGGGGAACTTCGATCACTAAATCTAAATTGATACTGCCCAAGACAACTACGGTCATTATGCTTTATATCTGAATCTCGGATGTTTATTGATTATAAGTCTTACTTACCTGACTAAATCATTGAAAAAGTTATTAGGTAATAATCAAGCAAGAGTGAAGAGTTAGTTTTTCGGCTTGTCATTAACCATTATTTTTGACTAATCAAGTTATTGATTTCCGCTAGATTATGGTTGAGCGATCGCGCTGCACCAATATTGTTATTGTCGAATTAATCAGGTAAAAATAATTACCCAGCATTCAGCCAGCAAATTGCGATCGCTATCAAACTCGTTCTTTCTACAAGATAATTAAATACCTAGGCGTTGATAAATTTCATCCAAGTTTTGCAAATGATAATTTGGATCGAAACAAGCGTCAATTTCGGCGGTAGACAAAGTATTAGTTACTGTCTCATCTTGAGAGATTAATTGGCGGAAGTCACCATCAATTTTGTTCCATGCCTGATGAGCGCATTCTTGCACCACCCGATAAGCTGCTTCACGATTCATGCCTTTTTCAACTAGGGTAAGTAATACTCGCTGACTAAAGATTACTCCTCCATAAACATTCATATTGCGCTTCATGTTTTCAGGATACACCAGCAGGTTTTTCACCAAACTAGTCATTTCTTTGAGCATAAAGTGAGTCAGTATGCAGCTATCTGGCAGAATAACTCGTTCTACAGAACTATGAGAAATATCTCGTTCATGCCACAATGCCACGTTCTCTAAAGCAGCTACCGCGTTACCACGGACAATTCGCGCCATCCCCGTTAATCTTTCCGAACGAATCGGATTGCGTTTATGAGGCATCGCCGAAGAACCTTTTTGCTTTTTCGAGAAAAATTCTTCAACTTCTAGGACATCTGTACGCTGTAAATTACGAATCTCTACGGCAAAACGCTCAATAGAGGCAGTTAGCAAAGCCAGCTGCTGAACATAATCAGCATGACGATCGCGAGAAATAACTTGAGTTGAGGCACAATCTGGTTCTAAACCCAACTTCTGACAGGCGATCGCTTCTATTTGAGGATCGACGTTAGCATAAGTACCTACTGCACCAGAAATCTTACCTACAGCAATTTCTTTACGTAATCTGACAAGGCGATCGCGGTTACGTAATACCTCAGCCAACCAACCAGCCAGCTTGAAGCCAAAAGTAATCGGTTCAGCATGAATTCCGTGCGATCGCCCTACCATGATCGTATAGCGGTGTTGCTGTGCTTGATAACGAATTGCTTGAATAAGTTCTTCTAGACATTCTAGGATTAGATTAAGACTAACCACCATCTGTAAAGCAATTCCAGTATCTAAAACATCGGAACTAGTCAATCCCAAATGAATATATCTTCCTGCATCGCCGACATACTCATTAACGTTGGTTAAAAAAGCAATAACATCATGGCGTACTTCAGCTTCAATTTCTAAGACTCGTTGTGGATCGAAATTAGCCTTGGCTTTAATCTCATCAACAGCCTCTTGGGGAGTATAACCTAGTTCTGCTTGTGCCTCGCAGACTGCTATTTCAACCTGTAGCCATGTTTTTAGTTTATAGTTATCAGTCCAAATTTCGCCCATTTCGGGCAGGGTATAACGTTCAATCACAGTCTGTTCAGCCGAATACAACTGTCAATTGTACAACTATGTATGTAAAAGTGAGTTAATCTATTTCTGAAGCTGGCAACAGGACTTGAACCTGCGACCGGCTGATTACAAATCAGCTGCTCTACCAACTGAGCTACGCCAGCACTAGAAATACATAATAACAGACTATTTAATATCTAAGCAAATTTTTTTTAGACCCAACTATCAACTAAATTTAACCCTCATGCCATACTGCTTTCAATTGCCCAACGTGCCAATTCAGTACGATTATTCAAACTGGTTTTATTAAGCATATTAGAGACATGACTTTCAATAGTTCGTTGACTAACGTTCAATTGCTTGGCAATTTCACGATTTGCCATCCCCTTAGCTACTAGCTGAACTACTTTTAATTCTGTAGGAGTCAACTCCACATTGTGAGGAACATGAATGGTTGGCGCACCATCCAAACCTTTGGGACGACCCTGTTCCCAACGTTTAATTTGCTTGAGAGAAGACTCAACTTGGGCAACTAATTCTTCTGGTTCAAAAGGTTTGGACATATATACATCAGCACCTTCATTTAAACCTTTAACCTTGTCTTGGCTTTGACCCTTGGCAGAAAGAAAAAGTACAGGGATACGATTGGTCGTTGGTTCTTGGCGAATATGTTTAACTAAAGAATATCCATCCATTTCTGGCATCATTACATCACAAATAATCATGTCAGGAACGTTATGATCGAGAACCTCTAAAGCTTCTCTGCCGTTTTCTGCGGTATCTACGTTATATCCTCTAAATTCTAGATAGTCTTTTACTAGCAAAATCAAATTAGGATCGTCATCTATGAGCAGCAGTTTCTTATTATCTTTCTGAGAATTGTCTTTCATAGGTATTAATGTTTAGTCTTTAGCGTAGGCGCGGATTTATGCCGCTTTAGTTATGTATCCCTATCTATAATTTAAGTCTGGGAGGGGATACTGAATTGATAAATTTAAGAATATGTTAATTCAACTAGACATCGACAACTTATTGTTGGCTGACATAACTGTAAAATTACACAATACCTAATTTAACCTCAATCTTGTCTTTCGACACCCTTTTACTAGCAAATAGTTTGAAACACGATTGAGTCTTGAATCTAGTTATCCCCAATATTAGTATTATGATTAATAATCTCTAAATTGACTATTTTTTATTACCTAGTAATTATCTTGATTATTTTAGGTACAAATTTTTCGACAGATTATCGTCAATAACTTCGAGCAGCTTTAAATAAATTATTTTTTTCAATCATGGTCATTTTTGCAGAGCAAGTAAATGAATTAATTAGATCGCGGCGCTCTACTAAGCCAAGTTTATTTAACGGCAATAAAATTAACGACAAAATTATTTGGACACTTCTGGAAAATTCTAATTGGGCTCCCAATCATGGTTTGACCCAACCTTGGCGATATAAAGTTTTCAGTGGTTCTGGATTAAATAAATTAGCCGAGTTTCAGGCAGATTTATATCAAAAAACTACGCTTGACGAAAAATTTAAGCCAGAAAAATATGAGCGGATGAAGAGTAATATACTTAAATCTTCTCATGTAATTGCTATCTGTATGGAACGGCAAAAATCTGCCAAAATTTTAGAAATAGAAGAAATAGAAGCTGTGGCCTGTAGCGTGCAAAATATGGCACTAACTGCTGCTGCTTACCAAATTTGCAGTTTTTGGGGTTCTGGTGGTGTGACTTATACTCAGGAGTTAAAAGAGTTTCTTGGTTTGGGAGAAAAAGACAAATGTCTGGGGTATTTATATTTGGGATATAGTGACAGTCCAGCTACTAAAAGCCATCGCGATCCGATTCAAGACAAGGTGGAATGGATTTCGTAAGTTTTTTGGCTTAAGAAATAATTTTGAGGCAGAATAATGTCGTTAATGAATGTAATCAGAAAGAATTGAAACCTCAATGATTATTGATCTGCTTTCAATAAGTTTATTAGTTCTGCTTCGTTCAGTTGAGTAATGTTTAGCTTTTCGGCCTTGGCTAGTTTAGAACCTGCATTTTCGCCTGATAATAGGTAGTCGGTTTTTTTACTAATTGAACCTGTTACTTTTCCGCCAGCCTGTTCGATTAGCTTTTTGGCTTCGTCGCGTTTTAAGCTAGGTAAAGTCCCTGTAATGACGAAAGTTTTGCCTGAGAAAGCCAGATTGGTATTGTTGTCAGCAGTTGCTTGACAAAACGGCAAGCCTGCTGCTTGCAGCTGCTGAATCAAAGTTTGATTGGCGGATACTCTAACCCATTCAAAGACGGATTGGGCAATCTCTTCGCCGATACCGTATACGGCTTCAATAGATTCAAATGTTGCTTGCGACAATACCTCAATTGAAGGGAAATTTTCAGCTAATATTTTGGCGTTGACGCTGCCTACATAACGAATGCCTAAACCATATAAACATCTATCGTAGGGTTGGTTTTTTGAAAGCGCGATCGCATCTACTAGATTCTGGGCTGATTTTATGCCCATACGTTCTAGGCTAGCAATCTGTTCTACCGTCAGGGAATATAAATCGGCAACAGAAGCAACTAAATTCTTTTCAATTAATAAAACAGCAATTCTTTCTCCTAAACCCCTAATGTCTAAAGCATTACGAGAAGCCCAGTGAATAATGCTACCTCGTAAAATTGCTGGACAAGAAATATTAAGACAGCGGGTAACGGCTTCGCCTTCGGGGCGAACTAAGGTTGAACTGCATTCGGGGCAGTTACTGGGCATTTGATAGGGAACAGTACCCACGGGGCGCAAATCTGGTAAAACCCTGACTACTTCGGGGATGATTTCCCCCGCCTTGCGGATAATTAC
>JBHJNW010000067.1:0-105127 GCA_050330395.1 Pleurocapsa sp. | reverse complement strand
ATGGGAACTTGGAATATTGGTAATCAGTGGGGTCAAGTAGACGAAGAGACAGCTTTAGCCACCATTCGCGCTGCGGTAGATAGTGGCATTAACCTATTTGATTGCGCCGAATCTTATGGTATACCCAGTGGTTTGTCAGAAGAACGTTTAGGTAAAGCCCTAGTCGGAATGCGCGATCGCGTTCATCTGGTTACTAAAATCGGTCGTTGGGGCAGACGTACAGGTCAAATGGTGCCGATGACAACCGTAGACATGGTGCGTTTATGCACCCATGCCTGTCTCTATCGTCTCCAAACTGACTGGATTGATATCATGCTTTGTCATGAAGGCAAGATCGAAGATCCTAGCGTTTATCTAGAAGGATTTGAACAATTAAAAGCACAAGGTTATCTTCGTGCCTACGGTATTTCAACCGATAGCCTAGATGTCCTCAAGCGATTTAACGTCAACAACACCTGTAGCGTCGTCGAAGTAGAATATTCTTTACTCAACCGTAACCCAGAGTCGGAATTTCTACCCTACTGTCAAGAACATGGTATCGCGGTTTTAGTTCGTGGTCCTTTGGGCAAAGGACTACTATCGGGTAAGTACGCCCCTGGTACTGTTTTTACCGATAGTGTTCGTTCCGAATGGTATGCCGATGACCAGAAAAAAGCCAAGCTAGAACGCAAGTTAGCCAAAGTAGCACAGCTCAAATCTGCGTTACAGCCAGGAGAAGAGATGGTGACAGCAGCCATCCGCTACGTTACTTCTCATCCTGTACAGCCCGTGGCGATTCCTGGCGCAAAATCACCAGCCCAAGCAATTGCCAACGCTAAAGCAGGAGACGCACTGTTATCTGAAGCAGAACGCAAAGAGCTAGTACGTCTGACCAAAAAGGAGAAAGCGGCGGTTACAGGATAATTGCCTAAATGAGAGTGGGGACTAATACTAAATCCTATTCGGATAGAACACTTTAAGGTAAGTCAGAAGTCAGAAGTCAGAAGTCAGAAGTCAGAAGTCAGAAGTCAGAAGTCAGGAAGACTTCGGTCTTGATCGAGAAAAGTATACTTGATCAATCGGATTTAGTATAACAGCTGTCGGGGCGAACAACCTATTGCCCTGCTTGATACTTACACAACTATTGATCAGAATTAATTATGAAAAAAATTCTTTTTTACTGTCAGTATCTGGCAGGTATGGGTCATTTGATTAGAAGTACGGAAATTATTCGTAGTCTGGTTCAAGATTTTGAGGTCTGCCTAATCAATGGTGGTCAATTGGTTCGAGGGTTTGATTTTCCCCCAGAAGCTAGGGTAATTCATCTGCCCGCCGTGTGGGAAGATGGCAACGAACTTAAAGCCGTAGATAGTTTAATGACTATCGATGAGGTTAAAGAAAGCCGTAAACAAAAAATCTTAGCTGTACTAGCCAAGTTTCAGCCAGACTGTATAGTTACTGAATGTTTTCCTTTTAGCAAACATAAGCTCAAATTCGAGCTAGTGCCAATGCTCAAACAAGCCAAGTCTAGCCAGCGAGATATAGCTATCGTCTGTAGTTTGCGCGACTTAATTATGACTCAGCCCATGTCAGAGGAAGCTCGCACTAGACGGCAGCAAAAAGTCTGCAAGCTAATTAATCGCTACTACGATCTAGTTCTGTTTCATGGAGATGCTAAGCTGTTGCGTCTGGAAGATTCATTTCCTTCAGTGGCTCAATTAAACTGCCCAGTTTACTACACGGGGTATGTCGCCCCCGCCCCGCAAGCTAGTTTAGCTAATTTAGCTCATACCCTAGAGGATATTATTAGCTTAAATCAGTCAGAACCGACGATCGTGGCTAGCGTTGGTGGTGGCAGACATGGTTATCCATTGCTCAAGGCGATTTTGGCAGCTAATCCAATTATTCAAGCAGCTTTACCGCTCAAAATTTATTGCTTTGCCGGACCATTTATGGAACAGTCCGAATTTCAACAACTGCAACAAGTAGCAGCAAATCAAGATAACGTCATCCTGCGTCGCTTTACGCCACGCCTCACCGAGTATATGCAGCAGGCAGATCTGTCAGTGAGTTTAGGTGGCTACAATACCATCATGAATATTCTGACAACTAAAGTCCGCTCTTTGGTTTTACCTTCTCTTAACGAACATCAATCTGACGAACAAAGTATACGGGCCAAAAAATTAGCCGAATTAGGAATTATTAATTTACTACATCGTGAGGATCTAGAGCCTTCTAGTTTGGCGCAAAAAATTATTTCTGGTTTGGCAAGAAAACCGGCTCAACATAGTTTTGATCTAGAAGGCGCAAAAGCAGTTTCCTCAGTTCTGCAAGTATTACTTAATAACAGCAATCGTCAAAAATTACCGCTTAGTTTGATTGCCGATTAGGTATTAGTGATAAGATTTGTTCTCTAAAAATTCCTCAAAAGCTCAGAAGCTAAGAGCTACAAACCAATGGGCATCAGATAACGCACCCAGAACAATCGATCGCGCAGAGAGTAATCAAAACAGCAACCAACCACTTTGAATAATTAATGGTAAATAACCAATGAGCGAAGCAATGATCACCGAACAACCCAAAGTAACCTTGATAGTTGGGCCTAGAGAACGCTTTAGCTATGCCCGACAATCATTAGAAAGCATCTATGCAAACACTGAGTATCCCTTCGATTTAGTCTATGTTGATGTTTGCTCTCCCAAGCCAGTTCGTCAGTATCTGGAACAAAAAGCTAAGGAGAAATCTTTTAAACTGCTTCATACAGACTATTATATTTCTCCTAATCAAGCGAGAAATGTGGGACTGCGCTATGTATTAAACAATCTTGATTGTCAATATGTGGTATTTATTGAAAATGACGTAGTAGTTAAACGAGGCTGGCTGACCAGATTAGTTGAGTCGGCTCAAAAGACAGAAGCAGCAGTGGTTGGTCCTCTTACCTGCATCGGTCAACCAGAACATCAGGTAATTCATAATGCTGGGGGACGCTCTTATATTGAAGAACAAGAGAAAAACGGTAAAATCAAACGACGGATTCGTCAAAAAGCCTTCCTGACTGGCAGAGCGATCGCCGATGTCCCAGAAGAAATGCGTCTGGTACAGTGCGATTATGTTGAGTTTCACTGTATGTTGGTGCGCACGGCTATTTTTGCCCAAACGGGGTTACTGGATGAAGGAATGCTAGCTACGCGGGAACACATTGATTTCTGCTTCATGGTAACAGCAGCCGGGGGTAGTATTTATAGCGATCGCCTGGCGGTGATTACTACCGATACTTTAGGCATTGCCAGTAATAAAACTGGGCTGGAGGCTTGGTTTGGTAAGGTGCAACTGCCTGAATTTAAATGGTCGGATCTATCCTACTTTATGCTGCGTTGGAATCATGAGTGGGACAAAGGCAGCTTGGATCATCTGCGACAGAAGTGGAATCTGGCTGAAGATAAGTACTTTAAAAAACGCTATCAGGGCTTAGGTAGTCGTCGGCGTGAACTCTTGATCGAACCCTTGGTTAAGCGTCTGACGTTTGGCAAAGGTAATTCTTGGCTGGAATCACAGTTAATCGCGATCGAAAAACGGATTAATCAGTATTTATACCAGCGTTATCTAAAAAAAAGAGACCGTATACTTCAGCAGAAAGGGCCAGATGTTGCTTCCTTGTCAGAAAGTCTGCGGGCAGTTTCTAATAATTCGCTGTTGACTAGCTCTTAGCCTTTTAGTAATTACTTTTTGATTAAATTTTATTAAATATCAACCATGCCGAAAATTTGTCTCACTACCCTAGAATATCCCCCTGATGTGGGGGGCGTTGGCGAGTCGGCAAGTCGAATTGCCAAGATGCTGCTTAGTTTAGGCTACGAAGTCCATGTCGTAGTGTTTCGAGCAATTTTTAGACGAGAAAACCAGTCAGCGCAAGATGGTCACTTTTACCGTAGCTATCAAGAAACGAGCCACACAGAGGGGGTTACGGTACACAGACTGTACCCCGCGGTTCGTTCTTTGAGAGGGAAGGAACAGGATTATCTTTGGGATATTTATAATCAACTGAAAAGCTTGCAGCAACAGTATCAATTTGACCTGTTCCATGCTTTCTTTATTAATGAAATGGGATTTATTTCCACGTTGTTAGCCAAAGAAAGCGATCGCCCGATCATTAATAGTGTACGCGGGGCTGATCTACACAAGCATATTTTCGACCCCAAGCAACACTCACATATTTGCTGGACTTTGCAAAATTCTGATTGGACGACTTTTGTCAGTCGTGATTTAAGGAAGCGGGCGCGGGTATTAGTACCCGAAATTAGCACCAGATCCAGCGCCTTTTGGAATTCAATTCATCCCATCGACTTTCAGGGATTACCAACACCGCCCTTGGTCAATCGTCTTCAGGGAACTGTTATTACTTCGACGGGCAACTTCCGCGATAAAAAAGGCTTAGAATATCTGATTGATGCCTGTTGCGAACTCGCTCGCGAAACGATCACCCTCTTGCTAGTTGGTAATTTTGTCGAGAAGGAAAAGTCTTATTGGGAACAAGAACTAGCAGATAGTCGGATTGCCGATCAGATTGTGATTGCGGGAAAAGTGAGTCGAGAGGAAGCACTGGCTTATTTACCCTACACCGATATTTTTGCCATCCCTTCTCTCAATGATGGTTGTCCCAATGCTTTATTAGAAGCCATGCTGGCAGGCAAAGCGATCGTCGGTACTAATGTTGATGCCATCGGTGAAATTATCGAATCGGAAGTTGATGGTTTGCTGGTTAATCCTGGTTCTAGCCAAGAACTAACGATTGCCCTGCGACGGCTCATTGAGCAACCACAGCTACAAAAACAATTTGGTTTCGCCGCCCAAGCCAAAGTGCGATCGCAGCTTGCACCCTCGGTAGAACGACAAAACTGGCAGCGAATTTATCAACAACTACTAGGATCGGCGATCGCTTTGGAAGAAATGGTTGATCCTAGTAACATCGTTCAATTTAGTTAAGGGTTAGACGTTGCTTGGTCTTGAACTACTCTATTTTGGAGGTTTTCTCCTGAAAATAATGGCCAAACCGCAAGTTACAATTATCGTTGTCCCACGAGAACGTTTTAGCTATAGCCGCGAATCTTTAGAGAGTATTTACGCTAATACTCAAGTTCCTTTTGCTTTGATTTACGTAGATGGCAATTCACCCAAACATATTCAAGCCTATTTATTGGCACAATCTCAGTTACAAAACTTCAAATTAATCCGTAGCGAACATTATCTTAGTCCTAATCAAGCACGCAATATTGGTTTAGCTGCTGTCGATACTAAATACGTGGTTTTTCTAGATAACGATGTGTATGTCGAACCAGGTTGGCTAGAAAAATTAATTGACTGTGCCGAAGCAACAGATGCAGCGGCAGTTTGTCCTTTAGTTTGTCTTGGTAAGAAGCCGCTCAGCAAGCAAAAATATAACACCATTTGTTTAGCTGGTGGAGAAGCCCAAATTTATCTGGAAATTAAAAAAGCAACAGCCTGTCGCAAAGTTCATTATCAATACTACTTCGCTAATTGCCTGTTAGTGGAAGTCCCAGAGGGGTTGCAGCGACGAGAATGTGAACTGGCTAAGTTTCATACTCTATTGGTGCGTACCGATATTTTTGCCGCCATTGGGCAATTAGATGAAAAACTACTCAGCATTCAAGAAGACATCGATTTTTGTTTAGCCATAATTCAGGCAAGGAAAAAGATTTATTGCGAACCAAATTCGGTAGTTACTTATGTGCCAGCTCAAAATTTAACCTTATCTGATCTTGCCTATTTTGAGCTGCGATGGAGCGATGCTTGGGAGTTATCCAGTTTAAAACACTTCAATCAAAAGTGGGATCTCAGCGAGCAATCTGGAGCTTTCTCAGCTAACTATCCCTTAGGATACCATCGTCATCAAGCCTTATTGCGTCCTGTCGTTAAACAGCTTTCCTTTGGGGGTTATGCCGCCTGGCTAGAACGCTTATTAGCTGCGGGAGAAAGAAAAATCAATCGCTATATCAGCGACCGCTATAAATACAATTGAGTTATCACTAATTACTATGAGCAATCTTTTGTCTCCGATTGAATCTATTCCCATTACTGCTGGCGCAGCGTCTACCCAGCAAGCCACTAAAGTAATTTTAGTTCGCCATGCTCGCACTACTTATAACCAACAGGGAAGATATCAAGGCAGTAGTGATACTTCAGTTCTGACAGAGCAAGGACAGCTAGATGCCTATACTACAGGATTAGCCTTGCAACAGTTCGATTTCGATGCACTCTATACTAGTCCTCTAACGAGAGTACAACAAACTACCAGCGCAATTATTTCGGCTTGGAATCAGAAAATACCTCCTGTGATCGTCGAACCGAGACTAACAGAAGTCTGTATGTCAGATTGGCAAGGGTTATATTATCACGAAGTTAAAGAGCATTTTGCTGAAGCTTATTCTTGTTGGCAGAATACCCCGCAGCTTTTTAGTCGTGATGGGGTTTTTTTTCCTGTCTTAGAACTGTTTAACCAGGCACAATCATTTTGGCGATCGCTTTTAGCACGACATCGCAGTCAAACTATTTTAGTGGTGGCTCATGGCGGTACAAATCGCGCTTTAATTGCTACAGCAATTGGCTTAAGCCCCAGCCATTATCATAGTTTACAGCAGTCTAATTGTGGCATAACCTGCTTGACTTTTAAGGCTGGTACGGCTGGTCATCATCAGCCGAAGTTGAACTATCTCAACGTTACCAATCACTTAGACGAAAAATTACCTAAGTTAAAAGCAGGCAAAACTGGCTGGCGATGGCTTTTACTATCTAATTCGACAGCACAAGATTTACTACATCGTTCATATTTGCCAGAGTTAATGGCGCAAAATAAAATTGATTTAGTCTTAACCGATAATTCTCAGCGAGGGGAAAATTTAGCTCACAATCTGGCGACAGCTCACCAGCAAACCGTCCACTTTGCGATTAGCCAGGAAAGGTTTTTAGAGACTTGGCAACAGAGAATTTCGCAGCGACAAAGAGCGAACTCGGCTGTCGGATCGGCTAGCTTAACTACTGGTTTAATTATTGCTGGCGATCATCTGCTCCAGCCAATTTTTAGCAAAACTTTAGCTGTAGATCCAGTTGTTAACCTGGCGGGATATTTAAGCGTAATTCATTATCCTCATGCTAACTGTCAATCGATTCTCCAGGGCGTAATTCCGCTGGAGCAGCAGTTTATTAGTCAATTATCCTGATGATTTTCGCAATTTGAATCGCAATTTAACGATTGAGCAATATAAATGAAAAATCTCTCATGTAAATTTAATCTCCCGTTCATTAGCATCAACGAACTTGTTAAATAGGGAATAGTTAGAAATTATTAAGATTATCGCTTAGTAATTTACGGTCTGTTATTTTGCCAATTGTTTACTTGTCACAGATTATTAGGAGCCTTGAGCGATGAAAATTTTAGTTACTGGGGTAGCAGGATTTATTGGCTACCACTTAACCAAGAAATTATTGAACCTATCAGAGCAAGTATATGGCATTGACAATCTCAACGACTACTATGATGTCAGCTTAAAAGAAGCTCGTTTAGCACAACTGTTGCCGCAGCCAAATTTTACGTTTGAATATTTAGATATTAGCGATCGCGATGCGGTTGCTAAATTGTTCGCCAGCCATAATTTTGACTGTGTAATTAATTTAGCTGCGCAAGCGGGAGTACGTTATTCCCTCAAAAATCCCCATGCTTATATAGATAGTAATTTAGTCGGCTTTACCAATATTTTAGAAGGTTGTCGTTACAGCCAAGTTAAACATTTATTGTTTGCCTCTTCTAGTTCAGTTTATGGCAGTAATACAAAAGTTCCTTTCTCAGTCGGCGATCGCGTAGATACTCCCGTATCTTTGTATGCAGCTACCAAAAAAGCCAATGAATTAATGGCTCATGCCTATAGTCATTTATATCAACTGCCAATTACGGGATTACGTTTCTTTACCGTCTATGGTCCTTGGGGAAGACCTGATATGGCTTATTTTAAGTTTACTGAAGCGATCGCGCAAGGCAAACCGATAGATGTCTATAATTACGGCAAGATGAAGCGAGACTTTACCTATATTGATGATGTAGTTGAAGCCATAGTCAAGATTATTCCTCATCAACCGCAAGTATTGAATGAACAACCTCCTTACAAAATTTACAATTTAGGGAACAACAACCCCGTAGAATTAGGAGAATTTATCAAGGCGATCGAAACAGCACTGGGTAAATCAGCTCAGAAAAAACTATTGCCCATGCAGCCTGGAGACGTTGTGACCACTTATGCTGACGTAGATGAATTAATGGCGGATTTTGACTTTCAACCTGCCATTTCTATAGTTCAAGGAATTGAGCAATTTGTTAGTTGGTATCGACAATATAAAGCTAATTCTGCCTTTTATAAGCAACAATTACCAGCTAAAAAATTAACCACTGTTCACAACTAATCAAGAGGATCGAAACGATTAACTAATATGGCAACTGGGATGATCGGTAAGCCAATTAAAAAGCAGATTAGCCATTGATTTAAGTCGAGTGGAGCAGTCGAGAACCAACTATTCATTAAACTCCATTGACTGAAAATAACCTGCAAAATGATCGTGCCGACGATACCGAGAATAATAGCGGGAGTATCAGTAATTTTGGCTACCCTGCCTCGAAGTGCTGAACCTAGAGCCGATCCTAATTGACTAATACTCAAAAGATAGAAAATTCTGCCTGCGACTAAAGCTTGAATTGCCATTGTTCGAGCTAAGTCGATGTTGCCTGTAGTAGTCTCAATCCATTCAAATACGCCAAAAATTAAGAGCCAATTAAACAGAGAAATTACCAAGATACGCATTAACAATCGGCGATTAATTAAGGGTTCGTTGGCAGGGCGTGGAGGATGTTTCATTGTCCTGGCTGATCCTGGCTCAAAGGCTAAGGGGACAGTCATGGCAATAGAATTAATCATGTTGAGCCAGAGAACTTGTAAGGATAAAATCGGTAAAGCTCTTGCCAGTAAGACACTAATCACAATGGTCATCGATTCACCACCGTTGACGGGTAAAATAAAGGCGATCGCCTTAAGTAAATTGAGATAGACTGTACGCCCTTCTTCTACTGCTGCTTCAATCGAGGCAAAATTATCATCGGTGAGAATCATGTCGGCTGCTTCTTTGGCAACCTCCGTACCTGCCTTACCCATAGCAATACCAATTTCTGCCTGCTTGAGAGCGGGAGCATCATTGACTCCATCCCCCGTCATTGCCACTACTTTTCCTGTAGCTTGCAGGGCTTCAACTAAGCGCAGTTTCTGTTCGGGAGCGACGCGAGCAAAAACAACTCCATCAGTTACAGCATTAGTTAGTTCTTGCTGGTTCATTTGAGCAAGTTCTTGCCCCGTAAATGCCAACACGTCTCCCTGTTGCTGCAATCCCATGGTAGAAGCGATCGCGCTAGCCGTAACGGCATGGTCGCCTGTAATCATTTTGACCTCAATTCCTGCTGATTTACAGGCTCGTATAGCTTGAATCGCTTCTTTTCGGGGAGGGTCAATCGCTCCCTGTAGTCCTAAAAATACTAGCTCTGTTTCAATATCCTCATGCTGGAGTGAATCTTGGGTTTTGGGTACGGGTTTTTTGGCGAAGGCTAGGACTCGCAATCCTTCGGCTGCCATGCGCTCGGCTTCGGCAAAAATGCTCTCTTTCGGGATGGGTTGGAGATTGCCGGCAACGTCTAATACCTGCTCAGAGCGAGAGAGAACTGCCTCAATCGAACCTTTTACGTAAATTGTTCTTGATAAAGAATCGCTATGATTTACTGACTCGGCAAGCAGATGAGAGCTGACATCCCGAATTTCATGTAAAGTCGCCATGTATTGATACTCCGACTCAAAGGGAATGACATCCAGTCTGGGCATTGCCTCTGCTAAATCGGCTTGCGTAAATCCCACTTTATTGGCAGCTGCAATCAATGCTCCTTCTGTCGGATCGCCTAACACAACCCATTCTCCTTGTTTTACTTCTATATGGGAGTCGCTACATAGTAGTCCAGCTCTAAGACATTCGAGGAGAACAACTTTATCTTTAAGATGTTGGTTACTCAAACCAGAGCCTTTAGTTGAAGATGCTTCGGTTCCGGCAACGACAATTTCGCCTTCAGGAGCATACCCCGTTCCACTAACGGTATATCTCTCACCTCCTGCATAGATAGCCTGCACTGTCATTTGATTTTCCGTTAGTGTCCCAGTTTTATCGGAACAGATAACTGTCGCACTACCCAAAGTTTCGACAGCAGGTAGTTTACGAATAATCGCATGACGACGCGCCATACGCGAAACACCAATAGCCAATGTTACCGTAACCACAGCAGGTAAACCTTCAGGAATTGCGCTGACGGTAAGAGCAACCGCCGCCTCAAACATAGTAACCCAAGTGTTGCCATAGCCTAAACCGACAGCGAAGGTAAAGGCAGCTACTCCTAAAATGACGTAAAGTAAAGTGCGACTGAATTTGTCAAACTTACGAGTCAAGGGGGTAGCAAGATTAGTTTGCTGTTCCATCAGCTGAGAAATTCGCCCCGTTTCAGTGGCTTCCCCAATCGCCACGACAACTCCCGTTCCCTGTCCAAAGGTAACAAAACTACCTGCATACGCCATATTTTTGCGTTCTGCCAAAGGCGTATCCGATGCCAGGGACTGAGTGTTTTTTTCAACGGCAACCGATTCGCCAGTGAGTGCTGATTCGTTAACCTGTAAACTTTTAGCCTCAATCAAGCGTAGATCGGCAGGAACTTTATCCCCAGAAGTCAGCAAAACCAAATCTCCTGGAACTAATTCGGTTGAATCAACCCTTACCTTTTGACCGTCACGACGAATTGTAGTTTCGGTTTGAACGGCAGACGCTAAAGCAGCGATCGCATCTTCGGCTTTGGCTTCTTGTACAAAACCAATAATCGCATTAATTAAGGTGACACCCCAAATTACCCAGGCATTGACCCATTCTCCTAAAAAAGCTTTGACGGCACCCGCAATCAGCAGAATATACAGTAAAGGCTGGTTAAATTGTTCGAGAAATCTAATAATCGGATTTTTTTGGGGTTTGCTTTTAAGTTCGTTAACACCATAACGTTCTTGTCTTTGTCTGACTTCAGTTAAAGTTAAGCCAGTTGCTAAATTAGTTTCTAAATAGTGATTAAGCTCCTGCACCGAGTGACTGTGCCATTGTTCAGACTCGATTTTTTCTCTTGCTATCATTTAACTGCGATCTCCAACGATATTCATCCTAAAATTGTTAACAGTGTAATTATTATCAACTTAAAAGCGATTGAAGAAACTTAATATTTAGCTGTTGATTTTTTCATTCTGAACTATCATAAATCGAACAAATTTACAGGTGATTGGTGTTTTTAAGCTTAAAATATTAATGTGATTCAAATGTGACGTGCATGAATTAGGGGTAAATTAAAGGAAAGAATCTATCCTTCCACGAAACGTGCGATCGCGCCACTGGCAACAATGGCAGAAACATTATTAAGCCAAGCCAGCTAAAAGATCCTCAAAAATAACTTTATTTGTTTAAATTCGGGTTTGGACAGGACTTTTTTGCCATCGATCTAAAATATCCTTGAACAGTATTTCTTCAATCCAAATTCCGACGACAATCGTTAAGGGTAACGCGATTAATAGTCCTAAGGCACCAAATAAGTTAGCAAATATTAATTGAGCGGTTAGCGTAATTGCTGGCAATAGGGACACTTGTTTGGCCATGATTGTGGGAGTCAGCCAGTAACTTTCAATTTGTTGGATAATTATGTATAAAATAAGCACTGCTCCAGCTTTCCAAGGAGCAGAGAGTAGAGCGATCGCCATAGGTAAAAATACACTCAATGTCGGACCAACATTAGGAATAAAATTAAGTAGTCCAGCAATCACCGCATGAGCCAATACCAAAGGAACTTGCAAGATCCATAAGCCTATTCCGCTCAAAGCGGCAATAAATACCATTTCAATTAAAACTCCTATCGTCCAAGCACCTAAAGCTGTTTCACAACGCGCCATAATTTCGCTGACTCGATGACGATAAAACGAGGGAAACAAACGGATAAACAAATATCGATAAGGAGCAGGATTGCTCAAAAACATCAAAGTTAAAACTAATACTAATATTAGTTGCAGTACAGTATTAATAGAAGTAAAAAATATTGCCAAAGATTGCCCTAAAAAGCGATCAATAAGAGGCTGAACTTGCTGAAACAAGTTGTCAATTTCTGTAAAATTTAACCAAGGCTGTTCTGGTAAAAATCCGATTATTCTGGCTAAAAGTTCTTCAATTTCTGCTATGCTGCTTGGTAGCAATTGTAGTAGTTTTTCAAACTGTTGAACAAACGGCGGTACGATTAATAAGAAGAAAATGGTCAAAACTATTAGTAAAGTACCAATGCTCAACCAAATAGCCCAAGAACGCTTTAGCTTCCATTGCTGTAATTGTTTAACTAACTGATTTAAAGCAGTTGCCAAGACGATGGCGGTAAAAACCAACAGCAATAATTGTTTAATTTGCCACAGAATATATAAGGAAATAATTAAAGCTAACAAGCCAAAATATCGACCTAGATTCATGGTTCTTGCCTAAATAGAAAAATGCTTATGTATCTGGTTTAATATCGGCAATAAAGATGGCCAAAAAATAAACAAAATTGCTGAAATCTTCCGAATTCAAGCTTGAATTTTACGCGGTGACTCATCATATACGCGCCACTCTTTTATGCCCCAATTAGTCAGTAATAATCTAGCTTGATTCAGTTCGGCTTCGCTACCTTTGACAACAATTAAATAATTTCCCTGTAAAAGGCGATCGCGATATATGCGTGCAGCTTCTGCGGGCAAAAACCAGCCCCGCATCCCGCCGACAAAACCACCGACAGTAGAACTAGCACCAGTTCCCAACAAAACTGTGAATAAAGATTCGGCTGCTAGAGGCAAGCCAATACCAGGAATTAAGATCGCACCCAACCCAACAATAAAAGCTAACAAGCCTCCTGTCGTTCCTCCTGCTACCGCACCTTTGATGGCACCATCCGTTGCAGATATAGCAGCCACATTTTTAAAAGAAAAATTATATTGACGCAGTTCTTGACAGGCTTGTTGGAGCTTTTGGCGATCAGGAAGAATTCCTACACCATATTTTAACTGGGAAGAAGTCATAAGCTCATATACCGTTATGTTAGATTAACACTATGAGTGTCTAAACCAAAAATGACCAAAAAATGACCGCCAAGTATTGTTCACTAGCGATGTCTGGACAATTTATCTGAAGAAATACTTACTGCATGACTTTCGGGAACGATAGGAGAGCCATGTTTTCTGGCATAAACTTTCGTAAATTCAGCTCCTAAAAAGAGAATGTGAGCTGTATAGTAAACCCAAGTAATGATAATAATAAATATTCCAAATAGATATTGCCCAAGCAAAAACAAGATGGTTGTCATAATTGCGCCGACAAATGCATCTGGCCAGGCGACTTTCGCATCGGGTAGTATTTTGTACATTGCCGAAAATAATAGCGCGATCGCCACAAACGAAACCGCAAAACTAATAAATCGCACCAAATAGCTTAAATTAGGTACAAAGTCACTTAAATAGTTGGTCGCTGCCGCAAGAATTGTGTTTACTACCAGAAAGACCAGTAGTAAGAAGGCAATAACCAGTACCATAGCAAAAGATAAAAACCGCTTGCGCAGAAAATGAGCGATCTGCCGTTGGGGGTTTGGTTTCACCTCCCAAATTTTATTCAGAGCATTTTGGATTTGGGCAAAAACTCCAGAAGCCCCAAACAGCAAAAAGCCAACGCTAAAAATAAGCCGAAACTCATTTTCAGTATTATCTTCTCGGATATTAGCGATCGCTATTTCAATAACTCTTGCACCTTCTTGACCGACTACATCTTGAATGCGTCCGACAATCTCCCCTTTGGTTGCCGCTTCTCCAAATATTGCCCCAACAATTGTAATCACGATAATCATCAACGGTGCTAAAGAAAACACAGTGTAATAAGCTAGGGATGAAGCCAAAAGCGACACTTGGTCAAATTGCCATTCAGCAATAGTTTCTTTGAACAGCCGCCAAATTTTTTTCAAGTTCATCATTTACAACACCAGCTATCTATTTTTTGCGGTGGCAAGCTTTTTGACAGCCTCGCCGATCACTGTGACTAAAACATTACATTCAATTAGTATAGTGAATATATATTAAGGAAATTTATTTGTTCTCAGCGTTACTGAAGCGATCGTGGCGTTCCTCAGTCAAGGAAATATTAGAGATTTTGCCCAAAAATAGCTAGAGCGATCGCCAATGAACATAAAGCATTTCGTTTTTATCTCGATAAAAGTGTTATTGTTAAGGTTGAGAATCAACAGATTAATGATTAAGTTTTTATTCAGTCTCTACAGGTTTTTTCCGTAAAGTATTGAGCTATTTCTTGGACAATAATCCAGTCTCTCTAAAACACAACACTCATTGAGAAGACAACTAATATCATGTCAATTTACGTAGGCAATTTATCCTATGAAGTCAATCAAGAAGACTTAAATGAAGTCTTTACCGAATATGGAACTGTTAAACGAGTTCATATTCCTAGCGATCGCGAAACAGGTCGTGCGCGGGGATTTGCTTTTGTGGAAATGGAATCCGAAGCTAACGAAGATAAGGCTATTGAAGCTTTAGACGGAGCAGAGTGGATGGATCGTGCGCTAAAAGTTAATAAAGCTAAACCTCGTGAAGATAATCGAAATGGTGGTGGTCGAAACAACCGCTTCTAAGCTTCTTTAGTTAAATCAAAAAAAAACGCTCCTATTCAAGCTTAGAAGCGTTTTTTTTGTCCAAAAAACTGTCGAGCAAGAGATATTAGCCTGAATTATTAATTATTTGTTTTATTTGGATACCATTTGTTAAGAATATCTTTGACTAAAATTTCTTTGAGCCAAATTTGCGACACAATCAGTAGCGGAATGGCGAGAAATAAACCCAAAAACCCGAAAAAACTCGCAAAAATAACCACTGCCAAGATCGTAAATACTGGCAAGAGATTTGCCTCTTTTTTCATGATTATCGGCACTAAAATAAAGCTTTCAACCTGTTGAATTACGACATAAAGTAAAATTGTTGCTCCGGCTTTCCAAGGTGCATCAAGCAAAGCCAGTGAGGTTGGTAAGATCACGCTCAAAGTTGGACCAACATTCGGGATAAATTCTAATAAGCCTGCCAACATAGCATTAACAAAAGGCAATCGAACTCCCAAAATCGATAATCCCACAAAGGATAGAAAGGCGACGAGCAACATTGTAATGAGCGTACCTTTAATCCAGCCTACCAAAGAAGTTTCGCACTCAGATAGAATTTCATCAATGCGCCGCCTATAGAAGGCAGGGAAGATCAGGATAAAAATGCGTCGGTATTGAGAGGGATTTGCCAAGAGCATAATGGTTAGAACCAAGAATAGCAATGTATTCAGGACAACACCGAGAGAGTTGTTAAGGAGGACAAAAAAGTTGCCAAGTAGTTGAGAAATCCAGGTTTGTATTTGTTGAATTAGATTTTCTAAACCTCGAGACTCTTCCAGCTGTTTTAACATCGAGCCAGGGATTGCAGCTTGCAGCCAGTCAGTCCAAGTACGAAGTCGTTGGGGTATTTGTGGCAGGATATTAATTAATTCTTCTAACTGTGTGACCAGACTTGGCACAACCAAGGCAAAAAAGCTAATTATTACTGTTATTAAGATAATTATGGTTATGGCAATAGCAATTCCTCGTTTGACTCGCGATTGCTGAAATCTTTGCACGATCCGGTTTAAAGCAGTTGCTAAAATGACAGCGGCAAATAGCAGAAGAACAACTTGCTGAATTTGCCAAAGAATGTAAAAAGAAATAAGTAGAACGATTAAACCGAGCCAATGATTGAAACGCACAATCCTCAAACTCCCTTGATTGCTTTTTTAATTTCGTAAGTAATTGATTATCCAACGAGCGAATACAGCCAGCATCTGTCTAAGTGTAGACGGAGTCTAGCTTAACCTGTGCTGAGGATAATTTTGACTCGCTCAGAAGATTCTAAGTTTAACCTTGTTTTCTGTTACATTTCTATCAGTATCGCCACTTTTAACTTAACTACCTCAAATTCTTCACGTTTCTCAACTAACTTGTACATGCCATCGATTACGACAAAAAGGCAGTACGACTACTGTATTGATGCTCACTGCCAAAGATATGAGTGGCGATCGCATCAACCACAGACCATACTATTCAATTTAGTCAAAAATTTGCTGTTGTTAGCCAGCGACGACCGTAAACTTGCCCCTCAGAGGGAAAAGATGCCAGCGGGGCAGTTGCTCTTAGCAATCAACGTCCGATAGTTCACCAGTATTACTAACTTAGTAATTAGTCCTATCAAGCAGGATCAAGATCATTACTCATCAAATTTTGAACTCTTCGCTATAATTCAAGATGAAATGATTGATGTATTGATTAAACTGAAATAGCCTAACATTAAGGCGATGTTGTGGAGGAGACGGCATTGGATGAACTGAAGGCAGGATTAGCATTAGCCACGGAAGAGGAACTACAGCAGATAACCCAGATATTATTTCATCGCCGTTTCAATCCTCTAGACTACTTACAGACTCCTGAGCCAATCCAAATTCAGAGCCAGGATCTAGATTTGTGGCTCGATTCAATTGACCAAAGATTTCGTTACCTAGCAGCCGATGGTATTACTGTGCTGCGGGGGCGTACCCAGGAAATATCTTATCGAGAAATATTAGTTAAGATTTGCCACTATCTCAAAATTCCTTATTCACGAATGATGAACGCTACTGACATCGAGGCAGAAATCTTTTTACATCTAATCACTAAAGCTTGGGATAAGCTCCCTCCTCAAGAACAAAAGTCACTTCAGGCACAGGTAGGCAGTTCTCTAGCAGCGGCACATCCCCCAGAACCTTTACCCATACAGTTGCAGCACAGCCCACTCAAAATACTCCTAAAAGGTAGTGGGATCGTCGCAGTTAGTACTGTTCTAAAATCATGGATGCTGAAACACATTGCCCGACAGTTTGCCCTTCATTTTGCTACTTACCAAGCAGCCAAAACAGCCTTAATTAAAGGTGGCACAACGGCAGTAGCTGGCTTGAGTAATCAACTAGCAATACAGGCAGCCAAAAAAGGTATGGCAACTAATGCGGCGCGTTATGGAACAGCCAGGGGAGTGTTTAGTCTACTTGGTCCAATTGTCTGGGGCTACTTTGTCGCCGATTTAGGTTGGAAAGCGATCGCCACTAACTATGGTCGCGTGATTCCCATTGTGTTTACCTTGGCACAAATTCGTCTCATTCGTGGTGAATCTCTGGGAATCGGTTAAATGTTAAATATATTAAATATTGTCAAGCAGCTTAGCGATCCCCAAAGCAAAACTAACTAGCCTATAAACAATTTATTAAGATTATCAGGGATATCTTTCAAAACCTTGGAACATAATAAGAAAGAGAAATTTATAAGTAATGGTCCCTGAAATTTTTGCTTTTCTATAATATGACCCACTTTCCTTGGTTAACTACGTGTATTCTATTTCCCATCGCTGCATCTCTGTTTTTGCCCATAATTCCCGACAAAGATGGCAAAACTGTGCGCTGGTATGCCCTAGTCATTGGCTTAATTGACTTTGCGATTATAGTCTATGGCTTTTACCGAGACTATGATTTTAGTAACCCCGATCTCCAGCTAGTGGAAAGCTATTCTTGGATACCTCAACTAGATCTTAACTGGTCGGTTGGCGCTGACGGGCTATCTATGCCGTTAATTTTATTGACGGGCTTTATTACCACTTTGGCAATGATGGCAGCTTGGCCCGTCACCTACAAGCCCAAGCTATTTTATTTTTTAATGTTGGCAATGTATGGCGGACAGATTGCTGTCTTTGCCGTACAGGATATGCTGCTATTTTTCCTAGTTTGGGAATTAGAGCTAGTTCCCGTATATCTTATCTTGTCGATTTGGGGTGGTAAAAAACGCCTCTATGCTGCGACTAAGTTTATCCTCTATACCGCAGGGGGTTCACTGTTTATTTTGATCGCTGCTTTGAGCATGGCATTTTATGGCAATACGGTGACTTTTGACATGAGTGCGATCGCCGCTAAAGATTACAGTTTTAATCTGCAATTATTTTTGTATGCTGGCTTTCTTATTGCCTACGGTGTTAAGCTCCCCATTTTTCCTCTCCACACTTGGCTACCAGATGCTCATGGCGAAGCAACTGCCCCGGCCCATATGTTGCTGGCAGGTATTCTGCTCAAAATGGGAGGATATGCTCTGTTACGGATGAATGCGGGAATGCTGCCCGATGCTCATGCTTTTTTTGCTCCCGTACTGGTAATTTTGGGGGTAGTAAATATTGTTTATGCAGCACTAACCTCCTTTGCTCAACGCAACCTCAAGCGCAAAATTGCCTACTCGTCGATTTCTCATATGGGCTTTGTCTTAATTGGGATTGCCTCCTTTACTGATTTAGGAACTAGTGGCGCGATGCTACAGATGATTTCTCATGGTCTGATTGGGGCAAGTCTTTTCTTTATGGTGGGTGCTACCTATGACCGCAGCCATACCCTAATGCTGGATGAAATGGGTGGTGTTGGTCAAAAAATGAAAAAGATCTTTGCCATGTGGACTACCTGTTCCTTTGCTTCTTTGGCACTACCGGGAATGAGTGGCTTTGTCGCAGAACTTATGGTATTTGTTGGTTTTGCTACTAGCGATGCCTACAACTCGACCTTTAAAGTGTGCATTATCTTCTTGGCTGCGGTGGGAGTAATCTTAACTCCTATCTACCTGTTATCGATGCTGCGGGAAATGCTCTATGGTCCAGAAAATAAAGAACTAGTCGATCATAGCAATCTGGTAGATGCTGAACCTAGAGAAGTGTTTATCATCGCTTGCTTGTTAATTCCCATCATTGGGATTGGTTTATATCCCAAGTTGGTTACGCAAATTTATGACTCTAGCATCACTCAGCTTACAGCTAGATTACGCGCTTCTGTACCTAGTTTGCTACAGGAGACTGAGGCTCAAGCTCCCTCTAGGATCTCTTCCATGATGTCTTTGGCAGCACCAGAAATTGAAACGGTTAAAGCTAATTAAAGTTTCCTAGATAGTTAGTAAAAGTCTATAAAAATAGGGGTTTAGCACTGCTGCCCCTTTTTTAGGGACTTTTATAGTCATTAATTGATATTATCTTCTTCTGGTACAACGAGAGTATTTTCTGATCTTACTTGCAATATTAGTATATAGCTTGAAATAGTCAGAGCTAATAAGGTGAATAGTCCACTAGCTATGAGCCATTTTTTCATTGTTTGCAGTTGCCGATCTACGTTGGTAACTGAATCCTGAATCGGATTAACCACGCTCATCAATTCCTGACGACTTTTTGATTCGTAGTCTTCGATAGAAGGACGCATTTCATCCCGCTGTACCGCCCATTCCTGCAAGGCTGCTCTTTGGCGAGACCAATCATCTAAGGCGCTCGATAGCTTACCGTCTAGATCCTGCTTTAAGTTATTAATTTGTTGATTAAACTGGGTGCTTAAATTACGATTTGCTTGATTAAACTGACTATTAACGTTAATTAGTTCTTTACGAATAGATTTCCAACTAGACTGGTTTTTATATTCTAGATCGTTAATTTTCTCTGCTTGATTAGTCTCAATTTTACTTTCTAATTCCTTAAGGCGTTGTTCCAGCTTTTGCTCTATTTGCTCATAATGCTCAATATTCATTGATGCATGATATTCCTCGATTGTATTTTCAAACTTAAACCGATAAGTTTCAATTAACTCTTCTAGCTGAACTTGTAGAGGTGTTAAAGAATTATTGCTTAGCTCTGATTCTAGTAAATTTACATTGTTGTAAACCGAGCGAATTTTTTGCACTAGTTCATCAGCGGTAGTGTTTTTGAGTAGGTATCCTTTTGCCCCAGCTCGTAAAGATTTGCCTAAATAAACATCGTCATCATGACCACTAAGAAAAATTACTTTTACTTGGGGAAAACGTTGAGAAATAATTTTAGTTGCTTTTAAACCATCCATCTGTGGCATATCAATGTCCATTAGCACAATATCAGGCTGCAATTTTTCTACTTCTTCAATAGCATCTTGACCATTGTGAGCCACTCCCAGTACTTGAATATCTTTTTCTACATCGAGCCAAGTTTTCAGCACTTCACATAGAAGAGCCTGATCGTCTACTAATAAGATATTAATCATTCAATATACCTAGAATAACTATAATGCCTAATATTTATGCTGAAACGCAACTCAAACATAGTATTTTCGATTATCTTAATAGATAACTGGGCAAAAAAATGATTACACGTCAACTTTTATACAGTGTGTCAAGCTACTTGAGATGCTGAGAAAAACCCAAAATAATATCTAATTGAATTACTTTGATCTACATAACGGGACTTAAACATTTAGAAAAGCATAAGTAGTTAGTTAATTCACCTCCAGCGCATATGATTTTCTCGATCAACCATATACTTTCTCCCGATGAGTTAGCAGATATCAAGCAAGTTCTAGAGCAAGCCGAATTTGTTGATGGCAAACTTACCGCAGGATGGCACGCCAAATTAGTTAAGCATAATCAGCAGTTAAAAGCGGGGACAGCTCAAAAAGATTTAAAGGCAAAGGTTCGCACTGCTATGAACACCAATGCCTTATTTCAGTCAGCTATTCGCCCAAAGCTAATTCATTCTTTGCTATTTAGTCGATATGATGTCGGAATGTCTTATGATACCCATGTTGATAATGCGCTGATGGGTGGTAGTTCTGGTTTATGCCGTTCTGATCTTTCTTTTACCCTTTTCCTTAATTCACCTCAAGACTACGAAGGCGGAGAACTAGTTATTGAAGGACTACAGTCAGAACAAAGCTATAAATTAGAGGCGGGTTCGGCGATTGTTTATCCTTCTACTACTCTGCATCGTGTCAATCCAGTTATTAAAGGAACGAGATTAGTTGTAGTAGGTTGGGTACAAAGTATCATACGTGACGCGAGCGATCGCGAAATTCTGTTTGATTTGGAAACCGCCCGTCGGGCGATCTTCGCCAAGTCGGGAAAAGTCCCCGAGTTCGATCTGGTTTCTAAAAGTATTGCTAACCTACTCCGTAAATGGGCAGATTTGTAAGTTACCCCTTGTTCAAACGCCTGAGGCTTCCAATAAATCTTGGACGGTGGAACAGTAATTCTGCATGCCAAAGCTAGCCGGGGTAACAGGGTTTTTGTAGGTAAAATGGCGGTAATCGAGAGAGAAGCGACTCCAAGAATCCATCTGAATGCGAAAGATTTTAATGAAGATGTTAGTTAGCCATACATAAAGAGGAATGCGCAGATAAACCTTTTGATTAAAATAGCTAGTTATTTCGGCGATCGTTTGATCTACAGATATGGCAGGATTACCTATTACTAAGCATTTTACTCCTGAGCTTTCTGCTTCTGGTGTCGGGGAAAAGTCAGGATTTTCTACCAAATAGCGAATTACCTCGGCGATATCTCGGGCATGGATAAAGTGAAAACTACCATCAAGACTAAACCAACGAATCAAGCCAATCCATTTGGTTACATCCGTGATTCCTGCACTCAAATGAGAATAGGGCTTATTTTTTTCGCCCCCAAAAACTAAAGTAGGAAAGACGGCAATGATTTTATCAGCGATTGCGGAGGACGCGTTAGCTAATCCTTTAGGGCTAGTCGAAGACATCGCCTGTTTGTTAAGTTGGGAAAAGCACTGATACTTGGTACGAATATAATCATGTCCGAATTGACTTGCTGGTAAGAGTAATTGGTTATTACGGTCTAAAATACTAGCAGTGGAGAAATAAATAACTCGTTCACAAATTTTGGGATTGAGTAGATTGATTAACGCCAAGGTTTTTACGACATTAATATCGTAAGTTTCGCCTGTTCCTCCCCAAGCTGTTGCTGCCAAAATCGCCACATCAATATCTTTGAGGAGTAAATCACTGTATTCTTCAATACGAGACATATCCCCAACTAAAAGATTAATTCCCCGACGAGCCTGATAATCTAACTGAAGCTTATCTGGATTTCTTACTAGCAAGTATAGTTCGTGATTGGTGTTTTGAATTAATGTCTCTGTCATGTAGTGACCAATACAACCACTCGCTCCAGTAATAAAAATCCGTTTCATATATTAGTTTTTATAAAAAAATCTAGTTGACAACCATCTTTAATTCACAATCAGGTTACTTTACTTTCCGTTTTTTGCAAAGAAAACTGTTTTCTAATCAATTTATAATAGTTTTTTGGAAGTATTCAAATTAATAATTATGGAAGAACTGACTAAAATAGTCGAATCGAATGCTAAGGCGATTGCAGCATTGACCAGTGATATCCAAGAAATGAAGCGCGATAAGCCTTCGGCATCCTAAAGGACGGCACGAAGTTAGTCCTTTAGGGCATATATATGGCTTCTCTACGCGATGTAATGTACAATATACACGCTAATGCGAGATCTGACGCCAAATCAAAGTCGCATTTATGAAGTAATACAAAATTAAGACCAACACCAACAACAGCTAACGGATCATCAAAAGCATGAACGAGTAGGTAAATCGAGTTACTATGTGTAATCGCCCGTAACATATTCATGACTTAAAAATGCGCCACATCACAAACAGCGTCATCCCTAAATAACCACATACCGCTAACCAATCCAATTCGTTACTAGTAATCATTAATTTCTAATCTCTCAACCAGAACATTTTACTATTTGCTCACCCTACAAAGCGATCGCACTTGTTTAGGTCAAGTATTTGTTGTTTTGATAAATATTGAAAAGATGGTAAATCTAGTTATATACTGAGTTAGCAATTTTCATAACTTCTTCTTTAGTTCCATTTTTTAAATACACTGAATAAACTACCCCATTAACTTTCTCTCTTTGTATTGCTAAGAGATCAGATCGAAGAATATGAGAATCTATGGCAATCGGCAACTGAGAACAGTTCCAGGACAAAGGACTCGTCCTACTGCTGCCAGGGTAAGGGAAGCTTTATTTAATATCTGGCGCGATCGCATTCCAGGCTGTAGTTGGCTAGATTTATGTGCGGGTAATGGTTCAATGGGGGCAGAAGCTTTATGTCGCGGTGCAAGTAAGGTGGTAGGTATTGAACAGTATGCTAAAGCCTGTCAGGTAATTGAATATAACTGGCAGCAGGTAGCCCAATCAGAACAATCTTATCAAGTGTTTCAAGGAGATGTATTAGTTAAAATAAAAAAGCTGACGGGACAAAAGTTTGACTGGATTTATTTCGATCCCCCCTACGATAGTTATTTATATTTACCCGTTTTAAAAGCGATCGCTTCTTTAGAATTAGTTACCCTAGAAGGCGCGATCGCGGTCGAACACAATCCTCGACTTTGGCAAGCTAAAGACGTACCTGGATTAAAGATCTATCGCCAGAAGTCCTACGGCAACACAACCCTCAGTTTCTATGCAGCGCAATGATTGTCTGTAGGGAAAATTGGCGGAAACGTCCTTAAAGAGTTTTTCATGATGGAGAAGCAAAATTAATGGCAAAGAACAAATCTCTTCCAGGCAAGTTAATTGTGAAAACGGGCAAGTTTGTTTGGACAACGATGTGGCAAATCATGATGTCTCAGCTTGCACCCCGTAACCAAACAGGAGAATATATTCGTCCCGAAAGCCAATTTAGAAATTTTATTAGCGCTAAACTAGATAATCTTTATCAACCCGCTGCTAACCGTTACCGTTTGTATGTGGGTTTGGGTTGTCCGTGGGCGCATCGTACCTTAGTTACTAGAGCCTTAAAGGGGTTGGAAGAAGCGATCGCGGTATCAATCGTCTATCCGTCTCCCGATGCGGGAATTTGGCTGTTATCCAAGCCAGAATTAGGTTGCAGTACCGTACCAGAATTATATCAGCTATCTCAGTCTGGCTACACGGGGCGCTGCACCGTACCGATTTTATGGGACGATCAGACTAACACCATTGTGAATAATGAAAGTGCTGAGATTATTGAAATACTCAACTCAGAATTTAATCAATTTGCCCAACATCCAGATTACGATCTCTATCCTGAAAACCTTAGATCGCAAATAGACCAGTGGAACGATAAGATTTACCATGCTGTTAACAATGGGGTTTATCGCTGCGGTTTTGCCCAAACTCAACAGGCTTATACACAGGCAAGTCAGCAATTGTTTTCTACCTTAGATGAAATAGATGCAGTTTTAGAAAATAATCGCTATCTTTGTAGCGATCGCCCTACCCTGGCAGACGTAAGATTATTTACTACCTTGTTTCGCTTTGATCTTGTTTATTATGGGCTGTTTAAATGCAATCTGCGCCGTATTGAAGATTACAGTAATTTAGGCGCGTACCTGCGAGATTTGTATCAGTTACCAGGCGTTGCAGCTACCTGTGACTTGGAAAGCATTAAACGGGATTATTACGGTAATTTATTTCCGTTAAATCCTGGCGGTATCATTCCCATTGGGCCAGATCTGTCCAATTTATTACAGCCTCACCATAGAGAAAAAATAACTGTTAATTGATAGTTAATAACTGCGTTTACGCATGGGGAGTGTCAAAGTCGATCTTCTCTTTCATCATCTAGCTGTCTTTCATAAGTTTCTTGAAGATTTTGATGTTTAGTTTTGCGAGATACACGCCGATATTTTTTAGTTTGTAACTTTGGCTCATATTGACTCTTACCCGATCGCTTAACCTTGAGCTTAAGGCTAGATTCTTCATCTGGCTGCTGCTGCGATGCTGTTTGACGCGCGATCGCTTTGTCTAAAAAATCCAGATAATACTCATATCTTTCCCAATCTCCTCGAACAACGCAATTTGGCTCATCTCGGTGCAGACAATTACTAAACTGACAGCTTCCTTGCTCTAATCTAGCTCTGGCTTCAGGAAAATAATGCGCTAAATTACTGGGGAGACAGTCTAAATCAGGCTGATTGAATCCTGGGCTATCGGCTAACAAACCACCCCCAGGAAGCTCAAATAACTCTACATGGCGCGTAGTATGGCGACCCCGTTGCAGCTTGCCCGATACTTTACCCACTCGTAACTTAACGGTCGGAATTAAAGCATCAATTAAGCTGGATTTACCAACTCCACTTGGTCCGGCTACCACGGTGATTTTTCCCTTGAGGCGTGACAATAATTGTTCGATGCCTAATTGCTGTTCGACGCTAATATAGCTAGCATCATATCCCCACTGCTGAAGACGTTGCTGCCACCACTGCTGTTGTGCGGTCTCGATTAGATCGCACTTATTAAGACATAAACAAAGTTTTAAAGCCGTAGATTCTGCCTTAACCAAAAAGCGACTTAGCTGCCAGGGATCTAAAGTAGGTTCTTCTAGGGCAAATACCAGCAAAATCAACTCCGCATTAGCCACAGGAGGACGCTGTAGCTCGGTAGTACGATTAGAAACTTCGGCAATTACTCCTCTAGCATCGATCCAATCTGGTTCGGTCACTAAGACGCGATCGCCGACCATTACCTTTTGTCCAATTTTTTTAAGCCGAGTACGGCGAGTACAAAGCAAAAACTGTGTGGCAAAGTTGCCTACCAGCTTGACCCGATAAAAGTTAGCCTGAACCGCAACTACCGTTCCCCAGATTGAGGCATCAGATTTTGGCTGTTGAGGGCGATCGCTATCTAGTTTTGGAGCAATTGAATCCCTATCGCTCACGACGCTATCGGACGACGAACTAACATCGCGAAGAAACCTTGACGTTCATCCAACGCTTCTAGCAGATAGCCCTCCATTTTAAGGCTATCTGGAACTTGTTCGATTGGTTCACCAGGATCGAGCCAAACTTCTAATAAAGAGCCAGGGGACATTTGCTCGAGACGAAGCTTGGTTCTGACAAAATTAATCGGACAAGGTGTACCGCGTAAATCTAGATAAGCATCTGCACGATCTGAGGTAGAACTATCCGTACCTTGGAGGGGGTCAGAGTTCATTTCTGAAACAAACCTCCCAAGAATCCTTCCTTGCTGCCTTTTCCTGTTGTTTCTCCTCTAACGGCAGCTAGCTTTTCTAATAATTCTTTCTCTTCGGAGTTAACTTTAGTCGGAATATTGATCTTAACCGTAATCAAATGATTTCCCCGGCTGACAGGATTACCCAACTTAGGCACACCTTTATTTTCTAAGGTAAGCACTGTATTAGGCTGAGTACCCGCGGGAATGGTTAGCTCTTCCTTACCATCAACTGTATTAACCTGTAAGTTACAGCCTAAAATAGCCTGTAGATAGCTAATTGTAATTTCCGATCTAATGTTGATCCCTTCTCTGATAAATTCTCGATCAGATTCGACAAATAAATAAACATATAGATCTCCAGGCATACCGTTACGAACTCCCGCGTCTCCTTCTCCAGAGACTCGCAAACGAGTACCATTATCTACTCCAGGAGGAATCGTGATTTTGAGCTTTTTTGTTTCTTGCTGACGACCTGCGCCATGACAAGTCCCGCATTTTTCCTCAATCACCTGCCCAGTACCATTACAGGTCGTACAGGCTGATACCTGAGCAAAGCTGCCAAAAGGAGTACGTGTAGCTCGACGTACCTGACCACTACCGCCACAGGTGCCACAGGTTTTCACTCCAGTGCCTGGTTTGGCCCCCGTACCATCACAGGTTTGGCAAGATTCGAGATGGGGAATTTTAATTTGCTTTTCGCCACCAAAAACCGCCTCTCTAAAATCGAGCTTTAAATCTAATCGTAAATCGTCTCCTCGAACTGGTCCGTTACGACGGCGAGACTGACCTTGACTAGTGCCAACGCCTCCACCAAATCCGCTAAAAATAGTTTCAAATATATCGGCGAAACCGCCCATATCATTATAATCAAATCCTGAGGCTCCTGCTGCACCACCTACGCCAGCCTCGCCAAAGCGATCATACCGAGCGCGAACTTCTGGTTCAGAAAGAACTTCATATGCACGATTAATTTCTTTAAACTTTTCCTCTGCTCCTGGTTCCTTGTTGACATCGGGATGATATTGACGTGCCAGACGGCGATAAGCACGCTTTAGTTCATCTTTATCTACATCGCGGGATACGCCCAGGATTTGATAGTAGTCCCCTGCCATAAAATCTTAATTCATTCCTATGTTTTATTGATTGTACTTTAACAAAATCAGAACCAGTAAATATAGTACGGTTACTACTAAGAACTGATTATTTTTAATTTGGCTAAATTCTAGTTGACCATGGTTTCAATTTCAACTTAGGGTGATGGCTAAAGTTAAGCTCACAAGGCGAAGTGCCATCTGTGACCAGCTAATCGACTGATTCATAATCATCAAAAGACGTGTCGTCATCTACTCCTAAATCATTACCGCTTTCAATCTGAGCATTATCAGATACGCTCACCACTGCTTTAATACTATTATTGCTGTTTCCAGCTAAATCCATTTGAGTTTTAGCATCAGCTAAATCATCGTCATCAAAATTGTCAAAGGCAAAAGAGTTATTTATTAACTCCGAATTTTTTTGTTGATAGACTTCCGTACCAATTACCAGCAAAGTTTGACGTAGACTATCTAAGATCTTGCTCATTTCTTTAGTGGTAGTGTGGGGATTATTGCAGGCTATGTTGAACTCTCCTTTGAGCCGAGCAATTTGTGCTTTATGCTCATCACGAATTAAATCCCCTTGTTCACTAAGAGTTGAATCATAATTGTAAAGTAAATTTTCAACTTGATTTCTCAACTTAACCAGTTCAATGTTACGGCGATCTTGCTCGGCATAGTTATCTGCTTCTTGGCGCATCTTTTCAACTTCGCTAGAGCTTAAACCACCAGTATTACTAATCGTAATACTTTGCTGCTTGCCAGTACCTTTATCTTGAGCAGAAACTTGTAAAATTCCGTTGACGTCGATTTCAAATGCTACTTCAATTTGAGGCATTCCTCTAGGGGCAACCGGAATTCCCGTCAGCATAAATTTGCCTAGACTTTTGTTATCTTTTGCCATAGCTCTCTCGCCTTGAAGGGCATGAATCTCTACAGTTGTTTGCCCATCAGCAGCTGTCGAAAAAACCTGTGATTTACTAGTAGGTACAGTGGTGTTTTTTTCAATAATTTTCGTAAATACTTCACCCAGCGTTTCTATCCCTAGAGACAAAGGAGTAATATCTAATAGCAAAACGTCTTCTACTTCACCACCTAGCACTCCCGCTTGGATAGCAGCGCCAGCCGCTACAGCTTCATCTGGGTTAACTGAGCGATCAATTTGCATTCCATCAAAGATAGTCCGAATCGCTGCCTGAACTGCGGGAATACGTGTCGAACCTCCCACTAGGATAATACGGTCTATTTCTGTTGGCTTTAAGTCTGAATCTTTTAAGGCTAACCTAACGGGTTCTAAAGTTTTTTGGATTAAATCTTTCGCTAGTTCTTCAAACTTAGCTCGACTTAATTCAAGTTCAATATGTTTAGGTCCAGTTTCATCAGCGGTAATAAACGGCAGATTAATCGAAGTTGTAGGAGCAACAGAAAGCTCTATTTTGGCTTTTTCCGCCGCTTCGCGCATTCGCTGGAGAGCCATTTTATCTGTTCTAAGATCAATTTCTTCTTGAGCATAAAAAGTTTTGATCATCCAGCGCACAATAACGTTATCAAAGTCATCTCCACCCAAATGATTGTTGCCAGACGTAGCTTTGACCTCAAAAACGCCATTACCTAACTGCAACACAGATACATCAAACGTACCGCCTCCCAAGTCAAAAACTAGGATATACTCTTCTCTGTCTTGTTTATCCAAACCATAAGCTAAGGCGGCAGCAGTGGGTTCATTGACAATGCGTAATACCTCCAACCCAGCGATCGTGCCTGCGTCTTTAGTTGCCTGTCTTTGAGCATCAGTAAAATATGCTGGAACAGTGATTACCACCTCGGTTACTGGTTCGCCCAAAAAGCTTTCCGCATCAGCTTTTAGCTTTTGCAAAATCATGGCAGAAATTTCCTGGGGAGTATACTGACGATTTTTAATGTGAACATCGACAGTATCATCCCGACCTGGAATACATTTGTAGGGAATACGCGATCGCTCTTCTTCTGTGTCCTCCCAACGGCGACCAATAAAGCGTTTGATGCTGTGAATAGTGTTTTGAGCATTAGTGACCGATTGTCTCTTTGCCAATTGACCTACTAAACGAGTATCACCCTTGGCAAATGCTACCATGCTGGGAGTTGTCCGCGCACCTTCTGAGTTAGCAATGATTATGGGCTTGCCTCCTTCAAGCACAGCAACACAACTGTTGGTAGTTCCCAGGTCTATACCGATAACTTTTGCCATAGTGCTTAGGCAGTAACTTTCATTTATGTATAAATTATCAAAAAGTTGACAGCGAAACTGATGGTATTATTCGGTATACCGTAATGCTGAATCAGTATTTCCATTTAGCTCCAAAACCTTAATTATTTTCGGTCTGTAGGATTACTTAATCATCATTCTCTTCGTTTTCTGTCTTTTCCTCTTCCGAAGTTATCACAGGTTCTTGAGGAACAGCAACTTTAACCATGGCATGACGCAAAATCATATCTTCTAACACATATCCTCGGATCAGCTGCTCAATAACTGTTCCTTCGGGATATTCATCGGTTGGTTGACGCAACATTGCTTCATGATAATTAGGATCAAATTCTTGCCCTTCAGGACGCATTGCCGACACTCCCATTTTTTTTAGGCACTCGACCAAAGTTTTGTATACTCCCTGATAGCTAGAATGAATTGCTTTTTCCCCATCGCCGTCAGGTTTGAGCTGGGTTCTGGCTCGCTCAAAGTTATCGATCACTGGAAGCAATTCGGTGATCACATTTTTTTTAACCTGTAGTTCCAGATTTTCTTTTTCTTTGACAGTTCTACGACGGAAATTCTCAAAATCCGCAGCTAACCTAGCATACTGTGCTTTAGACAAGTCTGCCTGCTGGCTTTTCTCATCCAAAAGCTGTTTAAGATGGGCATTTTCCTGCTGGAATGCCGCAAAGATTGCTTCATTCTCATCAGCAGCTTGACCAGCTACCTCATCTGAATTGATAGTTTCTGAATCGATCTCTGTAGCTTGTTCTGTGTCCAAAGTAGACTCTGCTATAGAATTATTATTGTCTGCTGAATTATCAACTACAACAACTTCGGGATTTTCAGAAATCATTTCTGGTTGTTTTTGCTCTTCAGTCATAGGAATATTTGTCTCTCCAGGTACAAAATATAGGATATTGCATTCTTTGGAAAAATCAACAGTTTTTATTCGGACTTAGCTGATTAGAACTGTCTGATAAATAGCTAGGCGATCGCCAAGCAAACCCTATAAATAGTTCTCTTTTAAAGTCATCATAAGATATTTTCTTGCCAACTTTATCTGGTTACAGGCACAGACAGTTGATTGCGAAACATTACCAGTTGTCGAAGGTGACAATCTCAGTAGGCCTGATTCTACAGAAGACTGCGCTATTTCTTTGATCAACTAAATTCTGTCTGGTTGCTGGAGTTCAACTATAACTGAGCCAACTAACTTATTAAAGAGCCAGGTTTGGTCTGGGTTCGTTGAAATTTTAATTAGACTTTGGGGAACACTAGGTAGCATGACCGAGATATTTTTACTTTTTTATGGCTTATTCCTCTTCTAACAAAACTCGGGCGATCGCCCTACGTAATAATTTATCCCCTTTTGGTAACCAATTGGTACAAAAAGGGTTTATTGATGGCGACCAAATGCAGAAGGCTCTAGCTGAGAGTCGCAAAACAGGACGCTCGTTAGTAGAAATATTAGAATCGGCTACGGGAAAACAGCTGCCACCCGATTTACTGCGTCAATATAAGAAACATCATTTATTTGAGCTGAAAGTTCTTTTCGGCGTGGAGTCAGTCGATCCCGAAATAGAAACGGATAAATTTAGCGATAATCAGATGGGGGAATTAATCAATTCCCTAATTCCTTTAGATATTTGCCGTCGTTACCGTCTAATTCCTCTGCAAAAAAAAGAGGGTGAAAAACCTGTTTTGGTCGTGGCGATGGTGGATCCAGATAACCTCGAAGCCCAAGACGATCTTAATCGTATTCTGCGACCGAAAGGGATTGTTGTGGAACGACAGGTCATTACTCAATCTGACTATCAAGAGCTAATTGATCGCTTTTTAGACGAACAGGTAAAAAAAGACACAATCAAGCAAAAAGAAGTTAATGTCGATGTTTCTTTAGAATTAGATAATTTTGAATTTAATTTAGAAGAAACAGATGATGAATTGGCTGATGACTTGGGGGCAGCAAATGAAGCCCAGGCAGCACCAATTATCACTTTGGTTAACAAAATTTTGGCAAAAGCATTACAGGATGGGGTTTCTGATATTCACGTTGAACCCCAGGAAGAAGGTTTAAAAATACGCTATCGCAAAGATGGCGTTTTGATACAGCCTTTTGACAAAATGCCGAAACACATTATTCCTGCCGTAATTGCTCGGTTCAAGATTATGGCAGAGCTTGATATAGCCGAAAAGCGTTTGCCTCAAGATGGTAAAATTCGCCGTATGTTCCAGGGAAGAAAGGTAGATTTTCGCGTTAGTACTCTACCCAGTCGCTATGGAGAAAAGGTAGTACTCAGGATTTTAGATAACACAGCTACCCAATTAGGTCTAGATAAACTAATTTCTCACGAGCCTACTTTAGAAACAGTTAGAGATATGGCAAAACGTCCTTTTGGCATCATCTTAGTCACAGGACCAACTGGTTCGGGTAAATCTACCAGTCTTTATTCCGTATTAGCCGAGAGAAATAGCCCCGATATTAATATTTGTACCGCTGAAGATCCAATTGAATATTCGCTTGATGGTATTACCCAAGTACAGGTAATTCGCGAAAAAGGTATGGATTTTGCTTCGATTCTACGAGCTTTCTTGAGACAGGATCCTGATGTGATTTTGGTCGGTGAGACGCGAGATCCAGAAACAGCTAAAACGGCAATTGAAGCAGCATTAACTGGTCACTTAGTACTAACGACCCTACATACCAATGATGCAGCAGGTGCGATCGCTCGTTTGGATGAAATGGGTGTTGAACCGTTTATGATCTCTGGTGCTTTGGTGGGAGTTTTGGCTCAAAGACTAATGCGTCGAGTTTGTGGTGAATGCCGTATTGCTTATAATCCGACGAAAGAAGAATTATCTAGATTTGGTTTATCAGCTTCGACAGATGAGGAAGTTATTTTTTACAAAGCTCATAAGTTAGACGTAGAACAGATTTCTCAAGCCAAAGCTAACGGTAGTCTTTGTCCAAAATGTAGTGGTGTTGGCTATAAAGGACGAGTTGGAGTATACGAGGTGATGCGTAACTCCGAAAGATTACAGACTTTAATTAATGAGGGGGCAAATACCGATCGCATTAAAGAAGCAGCCGTAGATGAAGGCATGATCACCATTCTGGCATACAGCCTAAATCTGGTTAAGGAAGGTCATACCACCCTCGAAGAGGTCGAACGAGTAACCTTTACTGATTCAGGCTTAGAAGCCGAATTGAAGGCTAAACGTAAAAGTGGTTTGACCTGTCTTACCTGTAGCGCAGAGTTACAGCCTGAATGGTTAGATTGTCCCTACTGTATGACTCCCCGTTTTTAAACGAAGCTAGCAATTCAAGGTAAATCAGTATTTAAATAGTTGCAAAATTTTCTTAGGAATAAATTATGGATTTAATGATCGAAGACATGATGGAGCAATTGGTGGAGATGGGTGGCTCTGATATGCACATCCAGGCTGGCGCACCAATATATTTTCGCATTAGCGGTAAATTAACGCCGATTGGCGATGAACTGACTCCTCAAGAGTGCCAAAGGTTAATCTTTAGTATGCTCAATAACAATCAAAGAAAGGAATTGGAACAGCATTGGGAGCTAGATTGTTCTTACGGGGTAAAGGGTTTGGCTAGATTTCGGGTCAATGTCTATAAAGAGCGAGGATGTTATGCTGCCTGTCTGCGGGCATTATCTTCTAAAATTCCCAACTTCGATCAGCTAGGTCTACCTGATGTAGTGAGAAGAACCACTGAACGACCACGGGGACTCGTTTTGGTCACAGGGCCGACAGGATCTGGCAAGACTACCACTTTAGCAGCGATGCTGGACTTGATTAATCGCAGCCGAGGCGAACATATTCTGACGGTAGAAGACCCGATTGAATATGTCTTTGATAACGTCAAGAGTTTGTTTCATCAACGGCAAAAAGGAGAAGATACTAAAAGCTTTGCCAATGCTCTAAAAGCTGCACTGCGGGAAGATCCCGATATTATTTTGGTGGGAGAAATGCGGGATTTAGAGACAATTTCTTTGGCAATCTCCGCTGCCGAAACAGGTCACTTAGTCTTTGGTACTCTGCACACCAATTCCGCTTCAGGAACAGTAGATCGAATAATTGACGTTTTTCCCGCAGGTCAACAGGCGCAAATTAGAGCCATGTTATCTAACTCCTTGATCGCCGTCTTTAGTCAAACCTTAGTGAAAAAGAAAAATCCTAAACCTGGGGAATTTGGAAGGGTTATGGCGCAGGAAATTATGATTGTTACTCCAGCGATCGCTAACCTAATCCGTGAAGGGAAGGCAGCTCAAGTGTATTCGGCAATTCAAACGGGGGCAAAAATGGAGATGCAGACTATGGAACAAGCTTTAGCAGATTTGATTAAAAAAGGCGTTGTCAGTATAGAAGAGGGATTAGCTAAAAGTTCTCGGCCAGATGAGCTACAACGCCTGGCAGGTGCTGCTGCTGGCATGGGTATTATGACCAATGCCAAACGCGGTTAATTGCAACTCAACCTAACTATTGTTTATTACTAACTCAGCTACTAGTTTATTGTTTATTTATGTCTATATTCATAGCAAAAGTCAAAGATAATTCTGGCAAAATCTTTAAAGAAAAAATTGAAGCTGCTTCTGCCGAACAAGCTCGTCTAGCACTAAAAAACAGATATGTAGCTGTCGGTAAAGTCAACAAGTCTAGTTTTGAAATCGATCTTACTCAGCTACAGTTGATTTTAGCCAAAGTAACGGTTAAAGATAAAGCTATATTTTCCCGTCAGTTTTCTGTCATGGTAAATGCGGGAGTAGCGATTGTTCGGGCTTTGGGTATCCTTTCCGACCAAGCTCCTAATCCTAAACTTAAAAAAGCTTTATTGGCAATTAGTGCCGAGGTGCAACAAGGTATCAGTTTATCGGAGTCAATGATTAAGCACCCTGAGTGTTTTAATAATTTGTACGTCGCTATGGTAGAGGCGGGGGAAACTGGTGGGGTACTCGACGAAGTGCTGATGCGACTTTCTAAACTATTAGAAGATATGGCAAAGTTGCAAAACCAAATCAAGTCGGCTATGGCTTACCCTGTAACGGTAGGAATTTTTGCGGTAGTTGCCTTTTTGGGGATGACCATCTTTCTAATTCCTGTTTTTGGCGGTATTTTTGAGCAGTTAGGCGCAGAATTGCCGCTTCTCACGAGAACCATGCTGACTATAAGTGGTATTCTTCGTAGTTGGAAAGTAATTATTCCGATTGCTGGCTTTGTCGGTATTAGCTTTTTGCTCCGTACTTACTATAAAACACCAGCAGGTCGCTTACAAATTGATGCTTTTATGTTGAAAGCACCTTTGTTTGGCGATTTAAATGAAAAAATCGCTGTAGCTCGGTTTTGTCGGATTTTTGGAACTTTAACTCGTTCGGGTGTGCCTGTACTTCAATGTTTTGATATTGTTTGTGACACCATTGGTAATCAAGTGCTGGTTAACGCAGTTATGGCTGCCAAAAACGATATTCAACAGGGAGGCATGATTTCTTTGGCAATTCAAAAAGAAAAAGTTTTTCCGCCTTTGGCAATTCAAATGATTAGTATTGGCGAAGAAACTGGGGAACTAGACGGCATGATGGAGAAGGTAGCCGATTTTTACGAAGATGAAGTAGAACAGGCAGTCAAAGCTCTTACCAGTATGATTGAGCCGATTATGATGGTAGGTATTGCCTTGATGGTCGGGACAATTTTACTTTCAATGTATTTGCCCATGTTCTCCATCTTCGACCAGTTAGGATAGTCACCGAGCGAGATCCCATGACATCAATCAAAAAATCTGACTATGAAACTTTATTAGCTGAATATAGTACTCGTAGCGGGGCGATCGCTTTACTGAAGCAACATCGCCCTTATCTCGAAGCATTACCCAGTATTCGCCGTCCAGAACAGAGTCTAATTACAATTCCTCTTCCTGTAGTTCGGATCCGCCGACCAGAATTAACTGTAAATAATCCTCTACAGGTAAAAACCCCTCGCGTTGCTACTTACTTGCCCTGCGATTTGGGACTTTTGATGTGCGATCCCGAGTGGAAAATTAAGCTGGGTATAGAGATTATTGTTTTTATCCATCGTCCAGAAGAGGATTTTTCTGACTTAATTGATCGCTGGCGTAAAACCCAGGTTTATTTGGACCAAGACTATGAATGGTTAATGCCGCCTAACGAACAGCACATGATTAGTGAGGCAGGTGAGGAGATCAAGCCATTATTTGTCGTGTTTGAGGGAACGAGCGATCGCATTAAGCAAGGTCTTGCTGGTGCTGGCTTTCCCTACATTGTACAATCTCTCAATTCTGCTGCCGAATCTGAGATTAGCGAAATTATCTCAGATTAAGATTTCAAAGAGTCAAGCAAACTACCTCTACTCTCTGAACTTCTTTAACTTCGCTATCTTTAAAATCTTTAAAAGTAGTTTTGCCAATCATCATCGGAGTGAACGATACTCCGCCGTCTTCTCAAGCAGAATCTAGAAGATAAAACGGCGAAGCCTGGTTTCACCGCCTCAGGCGGTAATTTAATGCGGATAATTCCCTGTTCAAGCATTACTATCTGAACGAGGTTGAATTACTCCATAACCACCATGATTACGACTGTAGATTACGTTAATTTCCTCGGTTTCGCTATTGTTAAACATATAGAAATCGTGGTCGATCAGCTGAAGCTGCTCTAATGCTTCTTGAGTAGTCATCGGCGGCATCGCAAAATACTTGGTTCTCACCACTTCTACAGGTAACTCGGCCGGGCGATCGCTATTTAGCTCCTTGATTTCTACTATATTTTCACCATCGGCAATTTCTTCTTGGCGTGTCTGAGTATGGGCATTTTTGGCTAAATGCTTTTCTTTGTATTTGCGCAACTGACGGGCAATTTTATCTGCCACCATATCGATACTTGCATAGAGATTTTCGCTACCTTCCTGAGCGCGAATTACCGTCCCGTTGGCAAACACTGTTACTTCAGCCTTATGTTTTCTTTCGATCCGAGAGTTGCGAGCTACAGATAAATGAACATCTACTTTCCCAGTTATATTTTGGAAATGTTTGACTGCTTTTTCTAATTTCTGTTCTACATAATCATGAATAGATTCTGTGACTGCAATGTTATTTCCTTGGATCAAAAGCTTCATATTCGCTACTCCATAATATACAGTTTGAAAGCCAATAAAAGTAGATACGGCACTGCTATGAAATTGTAGTAAAATACACAAATCTCTTAACTTAAAAAAGTTTGCTTTTATTTAAGAATAATGGGTAGCAAACATTACTTTTTTTAATTTAAAGTGATGCACTTTAATTAAATATTTTTAGATACTATAAATATCGATCATAGTCTCTAATATTTGTTTGGTAAAAGTTACGGTGCTTTCCAAATATCCTTTTCTCAAGCAATCGCTAAAGATTAATTGAGTTATTCAATCGAAATTTGCTTGGTTTAGATTTTAACCTGATAAACTTATATCTTTGCATTTGAGATAGTTTACTGTTTGGTTTATCTTTCTGCAATTCCTGACAAGCAATGCTTTTTTTTAATAGCTTTACAACTAAAATATTAACACTTTGTATCTTGCATAACATCAAAACAGCCTTTTTTTTCATGTTATGTTACATTGATTGACATTTATTAAAATAGGCGAGCAATATGCCACAAAATAAAAAAATTTGTCTATTAGATAATCAAGCAATAGTTGAATATACTCAAGCCTGGTCGTATCAGCGATCGCTTGTAGCAAAAAAAACAAATGATTCTAGACTAGATGATGTTTTAATTCTCTTAGAGCATCCTCCTGTTTACACATTAGGAACAGGTTCAACTGTGGATTTTCTCAAGTTCGATCCACAAAAGAGCGAATTCGAGATCCATCGTATTGAACGGGGTGGGGAAGTAACATATCATTGTCCTGGTCAATTAGTAGGCTATCCAATTATGGATCTGCGCTACTATCGGCAAGACCTACATTGGTATTTAAGACAATTAGAAGCGGTCATCATTAATACTGTAGCCAACTATGGTTTAAAAGCCTATCGTGTTCCAGACTTTACGGGTGTTTGGCTAGAAGGAAAAAAAATTGCGGCTATTGGCATTAAAGTTCGTCGTTGGATTACGATGCATGGATTTGCTGTAAACGTATGTCCTGACATGAGTGGATTTGAGCAGATAGTTCCCTGCGGTATCGCCGATAAGCCAGTAGCAAGTTTGGCAGAATTTATTCCTAATATTACCGTAGAAAAAATCAGAGTTGACGTAGCGAAAGCTTTCTCTGAAGTATTTCAAGTAGAATTGGTCGAAACAGTCCAATGATTGACATGATTATCGGTTATTTGTCATCTGTCGTTTGTAGCACCCTTAATGAATAAAACTCTCAAATCAATCAATAACTATCATTGGCAAAATATCCGTCTAATCGCCACAGACATGGATGGGACTCTGACTCAAGGAGAAGAATTTGATGCTAAATTGTTGCAAGTCCTCACTAAATTGTCGGCTGCGGGAATAGATGTATTAATTACTACGGGACGTTCAGCAGGATGGGTACAAGCGATCGCAACTTATCTACCTGTAGTAGGAGCGATCGCCGAAAATGGCGGTTTACTCTATTGGAATCACGATCCTCAGCCATACTTGATTGACGAGATCGAGATTATTCAGCATCGTCGGGAATTACAAAGAGTCTTTCAGTTACTGCAAGACAAATTTCCACAAATCAGAGAATCCGTTGATAATCCTTTTCGGATGACCGACTGGACATTTGATGTAGACAACTTGAGTCGGATTGAACTAGCACAAATCGAACTGGTATGCGAGTCCCAAGGCTATGGTTTTACCTACAGTACGATCCAGTGTCACATCAAACCAACCTATCAAGACAAAGCTTATGGTTTAAGCCAAGTTATCCAGCAATATTTTCCCGATTTAAAACCAGCAGAAATATTGACTATCGGCGATAGTCCTAATGATGAATCTCTGTTTAATCAACAGGAATTTCCTGTTTCGGCGGGAGTAGCTAATGTATTAAGGTATCGAGAGCAATTAAAATATTTGCCTGTCTATGTGACAAATAAAGCTGAGGGAGAAGGATTTTGTGAACTAGCAGAACTAATTATCAGTCATCGCCAACAAGGCAATAATTAGCTTACAGCAAATTTCAGTTGAGTAGAACTCATTACTCATTACTCATTACTCATTACTCATTACTCATTACTCATTACTTAGACAAATCAATGTGGTCTACCAAATCAAAAACTGCTGTAATTAACCTTATCTTCCCACTTCTCCTGAAGCCAAAGCAGGAAATCTAACTAGATAAAAAGGCGGTTGAAAATCATTTTCGCCGTTATTTAACGGTGGAGAATTTTGTAATTGACTGACGGTAACATAAACGTAATCATCAGAACTAAACGCCATGCCATCAGTCCAGCTTAGTAACTTGTCATCTTGATAAAGAGTTTGATATGCACCAGTGCGATCGACAACGCCGATCGCATTATCGGTAATGGAAGTAATATAAACATTACCTGCATTATCTATGGTAATACCATCGCAAATTGGCTTGTCGCCATAGCGTTCAACTCTGCTAGACAGTTGCGATCGAGAAAGAGATTCATCCAATAAATCTTCAGTAGAAATACGATATAAAGATCTGCCACTCATGGGTGCATAGTAAACCCACTCATTGTTTGGATCGACGGTAATCGGGTTGGCACCGACCTGGGCAGGTTTTCCTTGCATATTGATTACACGTTCGTTAATTATCATGGGAATATCTTCGGGACGAGTTGAGATGTCTCCTTCTAATACTCGACGAGAAAATCCTGTATTAAGATCGACTACGATTAAGGCAGAATTATTGCCGCTAGCAGTATCGGTAATATAAATCGCATTGTGGTCAAGATCCACAGCTAAATCGTTCAAAAACGAATCGTCGGCAATAATTGGCTGTGGTAGATAGATAATCTGATATAGCTGCTCATTTTCCGTATCCCAGCCGACAATCTTACCTGGTTGTCCTTCTCCTGCACTGTTATCAAGCATCCAGACTACACCCTCTCGATCTGAACGCAGTCCCAAAACTGTATTTAGACCAACTCCGTTTTGATTAGGCTGACTACTCCAGACTTGATTGGGGAAAGGTACAACACTTTCATCCAGTACTTCTACTACCCGTAAAGGCGCACCATAAAATTGATGCTGACTCATAATTAGTCTGCCTTCGGGTGTGATGGCAATATTACCTGGGGGATGTTCAGCGGGAAATTCAGCCACAATCTCAAGTTCATTGATTTGAGCAGATACAGGATGATGAATAGAAGCTAATAAAACAGCAATCATCGCCACAGATACTAAATAAGCCCAGAAACTCTGTATGCGTCGAATTAAATAACTTCTATAGTCGATCATATTGAAGTGGCAATACGTTATCAGACGAACATTATGAAGTACTGCTAGTAAGTTTTTGACAGGCTGCTAACAAATCTTGATGTATTTGAGGAGAATTAGCCACGATCGCGCCATCATAACTATAATCTTTGCAGGTGTATAAAGGAGGTAAAGGTAAACCGTCAAACCCAGTTACGATACAGCCGTTTTGTTGCGCCATAAAAGCTAGCGCTGCGCTATCAATTAATTTGCCTCTTTTAGTAATCCAACCAATTAAATCTCCTGAAAATATGCCATTGTAGTTGGGACATTGAACAGAAGAAGAATAACAGTTTTCAAGATCAATTACTTGATATTTATCTTGTAGTGCAGGTTTTAGATGCGCCATTCCCCAGCCAAGCAGTATTGCTTGACGAGGATTAGTTATTTTTAATGGTGTACACTCATCTAAATCTTGTGCCAAATTTCCCTGATATACTCCTTGGTTTTTAATGGTGTAGTAGTAACAGTCTTGTGCGGGAGAAAGAGCAATTACCGCTTCATAACTATCAGCATTAAGAATATTTAAAATAATTTGGTAATTATCAAAGCCATCGAGATAATATTTAGTACCGTCGATTGGATCTAAAGTAATTAAATAATTATTTGTGTTTAATTCAGTAGAAGCGAAATATTTAGTATTGCGTGATTGTTCATACTCTTCCCCGTAAAAAGCCAGATCGGGATAAGTTCCTAGTAAAGCCACCTCAATTAAAGTTTGAATCGATAAATCTGCATCAGTAAGTGCCGCGGCTAAGATGTTATCCCCTGCATCTTTAGCTGGTAAAGAGGTAATCTTGGTTTGAATTTGATGCGCATAACCCGCAGCTACTCTCAAATGTGGCAGTAACGTCTGGAGTATTTCCCGAGGTGAAGGTTGAGAAGACATATAAAACTATCTATAAAGTGAGTTTAAGCTGGATTCTTTAGTTGTTTGATTCTAAAATTTTATATTTAAAAACACGTTAAGTTAATTAATAGTTGCTAGTTTTATGGAAAACTAATTAATTAAAAATATAAACTCTAATGTGGACAGAAATTGCTCAAGCCATAAGCCAAACGACAGGCGAAAAATTTGCGATCGCCCAAACAAAATCAGTTAGCGGTGGCTGTATTAATCAAAGTTATCAAGTAAGCAGCAATAATGCAGAATATTTCGTCAAGCTAAATGATGCCTCTCAGGTAGAGATGTTTGCAGCAGAAGCTTTGGGTTTGAAGCAAATGTACGCTACGCAGACAATTACCGTGCCACAGCCAATCTGTTACGGAACGGCAGCTAATTCTAGCTATATTATCCTCCAATGGCTGGATTTGGGAGGCGGTAATAATAGTCAAAGCTACCAAGAAATGGGTCGTCAGTTAGCAGCAATGCACCGTCAGGGGACAAGTCAACGCTTTGGTTGGGAACGCAACAACACCATTGGTTCTACTCCTCAGATTAATACCTGGACGGATAGCTGGGCAGATTTTTTTGCCGAACATCGTATCGGCTATCAGTTAAAACTAGCTAAACGTCGCGGGGGAAGTTTTCTTGATCCAACTAAAGTAATTAATGCGGTCAGAAATAAACTAGCGGATAGACAGCCTGAAGCCTCTCTAGTCCATGGCGATTTATGGTCGGGTAATGCTGCGATCGCTACTGATGGTTCACCTGTTATTCTAGATCCTGCTACTTATTATGGCGATCGCGAAACTGATGTGGCGATGACCGAACTGTTTGGCGGTTTTCCAACTGCTTTCTATAATGGCTACAATGATGCGTGGCAACTAGACAGCGGTTATCAACAGCGTAAGAGTATTTATAATCTCTATCACGTTTTAAATCATTTCAATCTCTTTGGTGGAGGATACGCTAATCAAGCTAAAAGAATAATTGGGCAGATAGTTTCTTAAAGTCTTAAAGTCTGGCAAGAAAGAACGCTAAAGAGTTAAAACTTTTTGTTAAAGCGATCGCTATAAAGAAATTGAAAATTGAAAAATATTTCCAAACATTAAGTATAATGCAGCTATCAAACAGATAGATTACTCAGTATTAAGCTAATGGAAGAACTTATACAGTTACGAGAGAGTATAGAACAACGTGACTTTATAACTGCCTTGAAAATTGTTGATGAGTTGGAAGAAATGTCTGTAGAAGATAAGCTCAACAAAATTTTTAGCTACATGACTGTTTTACTTCTACATTTAATCAAAGAAGATGCTGAAAAAAGACTGACTAAATTATGGAAGTTGTCTATCAATAATTCGGCTAAACAAATAAATAGAACTAATAAAAGAAGAAAATCTGGCGGATATTATGCAAATAAATCAGATTTAATGGAAATAATTAATGATGCTTTTGAACTCGCTCTTGAAGGTGCATCAATTGAAGCATTTGGCGGTGTTTATGACGAACAACAGTTACTAAAATTAATCGATATAAATCGAATTAAAGATAAAGCTATTTCTCTACTGGATTATTCTAAATAACGCGATCGCATTTTTGTGTGTGGAGATAAGAAAGCGATCGCAATGACAAGTAATCTAGAAAAATAATTATCGTTTTCGATAAATTTCTCGGCGATGACCAATTTTAATTATTTCGATTGTTAGTACAAAAGATTTAACGGAAACGTCGCCCAAATTCCCTATCCTTCTATAAGGTAGGGATGGGGCTTTTAATCTATCTAGCTAAAGTGAATCTTTAGTTTAAGGAGTCAGTGGTAATTCTTCTTCCGAAGTCGATTCTTCTGGTGCAGATTGTTCGTAATTAGAAACAATTTCCTGTATTTGAGGATTGCTTAGAAACTTACGGGTATCTTCAATTAGCTGTTCCCCCCAAAGATTTTCTTCCAGAAACTGAATATCACTATAACGACTATCAAGCTCTAGAGCGGCTTTGCCTAATTCAATCGCTTTATTAACCTCACCTTCGCTAAATAAGGCTACCGCCAAAGCTAACTGAGGTTCCGCCTGTTTACCATCTACCTCAATTACTGACTCCCATCTGGCGATCGCTTCTTGGCGATCGCCTTGTTCATATTCTACTAACCCAACATTATTTAAGGCAGGCCAAAAAGTTGCTTCTTGAGCAAAAGCTGCTTCATAAGAATCAATCGCATCATCAAACTGAGCGAGCTTAAGGTAAGTATTGCCTAAATCGAATAGTGCTTCAGGAGAATTATTTTCTATTTCTAGCCCAGCTTCCAACTTTTCTCGCGCTGCTTCATAGTTGCCTTGTTGAAAATAGGCATTGCCCAAGGAAAACAAAATACCTTCTTGTTGTGGAGCCAAACTTTCTGCTTTTTCTAAGATGGTTATTCCTTTCTCTATTTTTTCTTGCTGAATATATAGACTTCCTAAAATGAACCAAACTTCATAATTGCTTGGAGCTAGTTGAGTTGCCAATTCTGCTCTGGGTAATGCCAAATCATACTGCTGAAAACGAATTAACTGTACTGCATCTTGAAGCAATTGTAATCCTTGCAATTCTAACTTTTCTGAATCTAGCTTAGGTACGTATGGCAGCACAGCTTGTCCCCTGACTGGCAGAGATAAACTAGAAATGCCAGCACAAGCTATTAAAGAAATTAACCAGTTACGTTTAGACACAGCACCGTCTCAATTTTAATTATCAATACTCACAAGTTACTTCATTGTCTTACCGAACGGCAAATTTCCAGCAAATTTTCTGAATGATATTTCAGGTAAATCGTCGCATACTACCCATTAAACAAAAGGCTTTTGAGCAAGTTGGCGCGGAAAAAAATGCTCGCTGAATTTTATCCAGCTTTATTGTTCTGAGTTTAAAATGTTTTCGGTCAATTCTGGCCGTATTGCTACTTGGCTAATGTACACTGTTCTCACCCCTGTAACCTGTAAGGCAATATTCTCCATTCGTCTTAAAAGAGCGGCATCAGGAACAGCACCCGTAAGAACTATGGCATCATCTTCTTGTGCCACATAAACAGTAGAAACATCTTTGAGTATAGAATCTTGTTCAAATGCTTTGGCGACTCGTTGAGCAATACCACTAAGACTAAACTCTCCGTACAAGCCTACTCTCTCAGTCGGAATCATCTTGAGCTGAATATTGTTAGTTTTTTGATTCAGTTTAAACAAATAGAGTCCTAATATAGTCAAGGAAATTAACCACACCAACGAAATTAGCCAGATATATCTGTGGTGTTTAGCCAGATTTCGCTGGATCTTAGGTAATTCTTCTTGACTACTATCAAAACTTTGACGTAGTTGAGCAATTTCATCTTGCTGCTGACGATAAGCAAGCTGAAGATTAGAAATAGCCTTTTGTGGTTTGACAGTAACTGGGGTAATAGTTGCGCTTTCTTGACGAGAAGGGGCTGAACTTCTCAGCTTGTTCAGAATTACTCCTGAATCGGTACTAATCAAAAGTTTTTCTAATAACCCTGGCGCAATTTGCGTATAACCTTTATAAATATTGCGAATCGCCCCCACTAAATCTGGAGTCTCAATATTTTTTAAAAAATAACCTTTCGCTCCCATGGCCAAGGATTTGGTGATATATTCATCACTATCATAAGAAGTGTGAATCAAAACCTTAGTCTCAGCAAATCGATTGGTTATTTGTTTAGTAGCACTAGCCCCATCTAAGCCTGGCATCTCCATATTCATAATGACAATGTCTGGTTGAAGAAGTTCTACTTGCTCAATTGCAGCAATTCCGTTATTAGCAGTTCCTACGATTTCTATATCTGTTTCTGTTTCTAAAGAAACTTTCAAAGTTTCTCTAACCATTTTTTGGTCATCGACGAGTAAAACACGAATCATATTTAAAAATAATTAAAAAATCTACAAAAAATTTTACTAGAAACCAGGAACTTGCTAAGTATTTTATTGGTACTAGTAATTACTTATATATGATTACCTATAGATCTTTTTAATGTAAATTCCTTTACTGAATCTTTATGGTATCATCAAGCTACCGCAATTTACAGCTTGGATAATTTGCTTCAAATTACTTGAGATTATTGAAGATAAATCTTAAAAAAGATACTCTATATTTAGGATATAGTAAACTAAATTATATAGTCAATTACCCAAAACTATGCGTTTTTAATCGATATGATTCTTGGTTAAAGGCATTAAGTCTGGCTCAATCCACTCCTTTCTTGCGGTTTGAGACATTAATCGCTCTCGACTGTAATACTTAAATAAAAGAGATGGATTCCCACAGCAGTTAATCAACTTATGTGCGATTAAATCAATTGGTTGCGAGCAATCTGTTTGTCGAATAAATTGATTAATTAAACATACATAAAATTGAGTAATTGTTTCATGATATCCTTGACTTTTGTTATTTTCAATTCCACAGGAAATATTGTACTGCTTAATACCCTGGCGAAGTCTGCTCAGGGCTTCTGATGGTGAATAGTGGAGCAAATGCCATAACCCAACTTGCAAGTGGGCTTGATGAGTCCATTCTACTCTGGGGAGAGTACAGGCTCTAAATGCTGCGACAATTCGCTCGGTTGATGATGCCATAAAACTAAATCCTAACCATATTTTTAGTTTAGCGATTTTAAGATTGTTAAATATTTTTTGCCAATAAAGTAGCTAAAAATTAGATGTCTAGAATTTATTGGACTCAACTTCATACCAGATTGCACAAGACTTTGCGCCAGCGATCGCTATTACCTTCAGGAGCAAAAGTTTTAATTGCTGTATCGGGTGGACAAGATTCGTTGTGTCTGGGAAAATTGTTGCTAGATTTACGCTCGAAGTGGAATTGGCAATTAGCGATCGCTCACTGCGATCATCAATGGTCTACAGATACAGGCATCGCTGAAAGAGTTGCTGAGGTGGCTCAAAGCTGGCAGCTACCTTTTTATCTTAAAATTTCTGGGGTTTTACCAGAAACTGAAGCAGCAGCACGTCAATGGCGTTATCAAGCTCTCAGAGAAATTGCGAGAGAAAAAGATTTTAAATACATCGTTACTGGGCATACCAAAAGCGATCGCGCTGAAACTCTACTCTATAACCTGATGCGTGGGGCGGGAGCAGATGGATTAGCTGCCCTCGCTTGGCAACGCTCTTTGACTGAGGAAGTTACTTTAGTCCGACCAATTTTAGGGATATACCGTCGAGAAACCCTAGAATTTTGCCATCAGTTTGCTCTGCCGATCTGGTTCGATGTGGTTAACCAAAATAATAAATATGCTCGTAATCGGATTCGTGGCGAGTTAATTCCTTATCTTCAGGAGCATTTTAATCCCCAAGTGGAAAGCTCTCTGGCACAAACTGCCGAGTTGTTACGGGCAGATGTAGAGTATTTGGAAAGTACCGCTCAGGATTTACTACAGCAGGCAAAAGCAACCAATAGCGAGCGACTAAATCGAGATTGTCTAAAAAATGCACCTTTAGCTATACAACGCCGAGCAATTCGGCAGTTTTTACCCTTGGTAATCAACAGGCAACCAAATTTTGAGCAAATTGAAGCAGTCGTTAATTTAATTGCTGCACCCAACAAAAGCCGTAGCTCTACTTTACCAGGAGGTGCGATCGCCGAAGTAGCGGGAAAGTGGATTATCTTTGCTCGCTGCGATCGCCATGATTAAGCAGTAACTTTTAACTTTTAACTTCTGACTTTAGTATTAGTCGTCCATTTGCCAAGGTTCGGTAATATTAGCTTCATCCAAGATTTTTTTAGGACGCAAAATCAACACTAATTGACCAACAATTGGTTCGGCAGGTTCGGTTTCAAACCAGCGTAATTCTAGTTTTTTCTCTATTTCTACAATCCAGTAGCTATTAACATCCCAATCTTTATTTGCCCGGTCTAAAATAACCAAAACTTCTTCTACCTTGCCACCGAGATATTTAGGCAGAAGATTGCTGGGACACAAATAACCGACTGGATCTTGAGCTTTGAGAACTACCTGCCAACCAGGAATAGGAACATAAACACCTCCATTGGCTGCGATTTGGCTAAAAGGCTGCTGAATTTCTACTCGATTTACTGCTGCTATGTCTTGATTACTTAAGGGATATGAGCCAGCCAGAGGAACAATACGCGGTAGCTCTTCTTCTAATTCCAAACGATAGAGAGGAAGTAATGGTTCAGTGGCGCTTTTGATTACGCTAAAGTCACTTAATAACTTTTCGATCGCTTCTCTGGCACTAGCTGAATGAGCAAATTTTAATCCTTGGGCAATTAAACGCGATCGCTGTTGGAGATCTTTGTGACTTTTAGCTCGTTTCCAAGATAAATAGGCTACCCAGTCTCCAGGATGATTAGTAAAGGCTTTGGGCAACTGAGACATTCGCGAGACATCTTTAATCGCCTTCGCCACTAAATGCGCTCCATCTACGTCAATTCGCTTATCGTAAGCAAGCAAGCTGGCATCGACTCGCTGTTTCTGGTTTAGTATACGGAATTCATATAGTACGTCGCTGCGGGGCCCTTTAAAATAAGCTAAAACTTCAGGTTTAACATCTGCCTGAACCAAATTCTCAAAAACTTGAGACGCTACAATTACCAAATTTTGTTGACTATTTTGAAATCCTGTGTCTTCAAAAATCCTTTGAGTACTGTATCCTGCTTTTTGTAACTTTTGACAAATTTGTCCCCACTCTACCCAACTGTTTTCTTTGTGCAGTAGCGATCGCATTAATTCCTGCCCTTGAGCTTCTGAGATCTGTACCTGACTATCCTGTGGCATATTATTCATCTCTATTCTTATTTCTCCTTGCATCTTCTTGCTGTTAAAGCCACTTTTTTTTAATCTTCTTTTTTAATCTTTTGAACTTGAACTTCCTTGATGATAGTGGCCGTTGGTCAAGGAATGAGGCACTTCTAAGCCATTAGCCTCCATCAAACCTGGGTTACTCATAATTTCTTGAGGTGTACCATCGGCAACAATTCTGCCTTGATTAAGCATTACGACGCGATCGCAAACTTCGATAATTAATTCTAAGTCATGGGAAGAAACCACAGTTGTTTCGTGAGAAGAGTTAAGAAACTTAATTAATCTACGTCTGGCTCTTAGATCTAAGTTAGCACTGGGTTCATCATAAAGTACGATCTGGGGTAGCATAGCTAAGACAGCTGCGATCGCCACCATACACTTCTCCCCTCCCGAAAGCTGATGAGAAATTCGATTTGCTAAATGAGTCACTCCAGTTAAAGATAAAGCAGCACTAATTCGAGCTTCTACTTCATCAGGGGATAACCCAATATTTTCTAAACCAAAAGCGATATCATCCCGCACCGTAGGGCAAAATAGCTGATCGTCAGGATTTTGAAACACCAGCCCAATTTCGGGATTAAATTCTCCAGTTTCGATTAAGCGATCAAATAGTTTTACCTCACCATAAGTAGGCTTTAAAATCCCACAAATCGCTAAAAACAAACTAGTTTTTCCTGCACCATTAGCCCCAATCAATCCCACACTCTCACCTGAAGCAATGTCTAAATTGATGTCTGTCAGAATTGCTCTTTCTTGTTCATAACTAAAGCATAAGTTATTGATCGAAAGTGCTTTGGTTTTGATCGACAATTGCTCTGCTGTTCTTACTAAATTTCTCATCAATTTTTTTAAAATTTATTTTAAATAATAGTAATTAATAATTTTAAATATTTAACCAAATAAAACTAGGTAAAGTTGCTTCTAAGACGACTAGAAATATTGAGATTATAACTGCCACAATTGTGAGCCATAAACTATAGCGATCGCTATGCTTGTTCCCTTGCCAATAATTCTTTTTCAAGGTTTGTTGGCTACCATAACCTCGTAGAATCATTGCCTGATAAATCCTCAAAGATCGATCATAACTCCTCACTAAAATGCTACCAGTTAACTGAGCAAAAACTTCCAAATTTCGACGCTTAAAACCTTTGGCTTTAAATCCTCTTAATCTCATAGCTCGCTGCATAGTTGTCAGCATTTCTCCTAATTCCTCTAGATACCGATAGGATAATAAAGTCATATCGACAATTACTCTTGGAAAACCAAAAGAGCGCATTGCTTTAATACTATTTAAAAATGGGGCAGTGCCGAATAAAACTAAGCTTACCGTTAAAATACAAAAAAACCGTACTGAAATTAAGAGTGCTTGCCAACATCCTTCTGCTTTAATAGTTAGAATTCCTAGCTGAAAAATTGGCGTATTTCCAGAAATAAAAGGCAGCAAAAATATCACTGCTAAAATAAACCAGCTAGGATAGCGTAATCGCTGAATTAAAAAGGCAACAGGTATTTCTGAAAGACCAAATATAATGCTAGTAATTACCACCATTATTGGTAGCAACCAAATATTTTGAATAAAAGCAAAAGCAAAAATTAAGCTTAACAAACCGATTAGCTTATAGCCTTGTTGCCAGCGATGGAGAGGAGAATCTAAATAAGCATATCGATCAAGAATTAATTTCATTAAATGATTACTGATTTAAGATTTCAATAATTCGGGTTTAACTTTCTCCAAAAAAGAAATTAACATCACCGTAAATAGCCCTTCAATAGCGGCTTGAATACTATAGCCACCTAAAGATATAAAAATAGCGGTTCTTTCGGCATTAACATCCATATCGGGAGAAATATTAGTTACTAACAAAATGGCAAACATCACTGCCGATAATAATAATGCTCCTGCGCCAGAGACAAAAGACAAAATTGTCGTTAAAACTGGTTTCTCATTCCCTAAGCGCCCCCGTTGTTGAAATAAATGATAGGCTGCGATTGAAGGCGAACCGATAATAATGGCATTAGCTCCCAAAGTAGACATTCCGCCATGCTGAAACATTACGGCTTGGAAAAATAGACCAATCAGGATTGCCGGAAAAGCATAATAACCCAAAAGCGCGCCCATTAAACCATTAAAAATCAGATGGATACTAGTCGGAGGTATCGGAATATGAATTAATGAAGCGACAAAAAAAGCTGCCGTTAATAAAGAGGCTTTCGGGATATTCGCTTGCATATTACGATCGCGATCGATCTGGCGCAGACAGTACCAGGTAACACCACCAGTCAAAGCATAACCAGCAATACAAACGCTAGGAGGAAGAAAGCCATCAGGAATGTGCATTTAGGGAAAATTAATCTAGTTTAGAAGACTTAGGGCGTGAAAAATATAAAGCTGTCCCGATAAACCCCCAGATACCAGCCGCCGCCATAACCGCTTTTTGGGCAGCAGTATAACCACTACCATCAGATGCCAACTGAGGGTTAGCAACTCCTCCCTCGCTCACTGGAATACTAGTAATATCGCCGTGTCCAGATTGACGCACTTTGACATCCCAATCGCCGATGTTTTGCGGCTTGGTATCGGGAACAAAGCTAAAATTACCAGATTCATCGGTTGTGCCTTTAAGCCAGGGGGTAGCGCGATCGCTTGGTGCATAGACTACTACCTGAGCGTTTGCCATCGGCGTACCGTCGTCATATTTTGCCTGGATGGTAATCGCAGCTGTTTGACGATACTCAATATTTGCACCGTGAGCTAAAGTTTTTTCGGGTACTGCTATTAGTGCAAGTAAAGATAAAAATAAGTAAAACCGAGTCATAAATCACTGTAGAGCTACTAATTAAGGAAATTGTAAAATTTTTCAGCAAAACAAAGTCATTTTTTGCTGTTTTTTTCAAGATTTGGCAATCTTCAATATAGAATGACAAACTATTATTTAGTTTTCTTACTTATTGTGAATTTGTACTCCCTGTCACTACACAGTGTCCTTCCCCAACATGACCTAAGCCAGTGATCGCCTCGCTCAACGTTTGATAATCAGCCTCAGATAGTTGACTAGCTAAATCAGCCTCACTCAGCTGTATCGTTCCATTAAGTGCCAAATCAGCTAAAGGTTGAAACCCTAAAGCATCTTGATTTAAAGCATCCTCTGGGGGGGTATCTGCATCACCAAAAATATGATCGAAGTGAAAGGTTGCTTCTACCTTGCCAGGAGTATCTGCTGCCACTAATCCCTGACGATCTTCACCAACAAATTCGCCACAGACATACTCAGCTGGTTGATTGAAGCCTAAGTCAAAATTAATTGTTTCTCCATCTTTGGTGGCTTGACCTTGTAGAGCTATGGTACTACCTGCGATCGGGCTTCCTGGAGCAGCGGAGCTTAGTTGCCAGGCTAGAGCATTATAAAAACCAGCAGGAACATTAGCTTCGGCGACTACTATTGGTTCAGCGTCAGCTTCTCCTGCTGCCAAATCGGGAGTTTCTGTAATCTCAAAATCAGCTTTGTTTTGATACTCAATACTTTCCTTGGTATCTCCTTTTTGTGGTTCAAAAGACGGTTCTGTAGAATAAGCGATCGCCTCAGCCATATTGACGTATACATGATCAAAACTTATTTCCCAGCCATCTTTACTTACAAAACCCTGTCTAACAAAATCCTCTCCGTTTGCCACCAGTGTTAAAGTTCCTTCTTCCGTAGCTGCGATAGTCTTTGTTTCGTTTTTTTGAGCAAAACCACTCGCCACCAGAGAACCCAGAGCTATTGCGTAAGCAAATATACGTACCTTATTCATATTTTGTATCTTGCGCTGAAAAAAATAGAAATTTTCGAGAATTTGAGAATGGGTAATTTTTTTTACCCTTCTTTAGTAATAATGAATTTTGACTACACTTTTCAATCCCCCTATAGGGCATTGCAGCTAATTTTTCCCTTAAATTTGATTTAATGATGAGCAATTTTTGAACACTTGTTGCCCAGGAGTAAAAATCAATCCGTGTTATTTTCCGTTAAATTGCTTACAATGCCATAGAAGCAAAAGCAAAAAAAGTTTGTAATCTCTTGATAAATCTTAGGGAAATATTCCCAAATTTCTGTTTAATCTTCACCAAAGTCACAGCAATCAAGGCTAAAATCGGAAAATAATTGCCATTTCCTAGTTGATAACACTCAACTAGGCGATGTAATTCCAACCATGGTTTAGCAGGTTGTTAGCTTTGTTAGCGAGCAAACAGCTTATTCCACAAATCAAAAGTTAAATAATGTGTAATTAGACACCAGTTGAGCAAAACTTAACTAAACTTAACTAAAACAAATATCATTAATTTTTCACTGAAGGAGCAAGAGGAAAACGGCATGACCCAAGCTAATCAAGTTCTAGCAACGATCGCCAATCCTGGAAACGATTGGGAAAGTCTAATCGAGGAAGATAGCAACAAAAATCAAGACAATGTAGATATCAAGACAGCCGCGATCGGCAAGAAAAAAAAAGCTGCCACTTCCACCACCAAACGCGCCGAACGAGGCAGAAAAAAGCCGTATACTGAAGACTCTATTCGGATATATTTACAAGAAATCGGTCGCATCCGACTACTAAGAGCAGAAGAAGAAATTGAGCTAGCTCGTCAAATTGCCGACCTACTTGAACTAGAAAGACTTAAAGATAGTCTAGAAGATGGCTTGGGTAGAGAAGCCACCGATGAAGAATGGGCAAGAGAAGTAGACATGGAATATCGCAAGTTCCGTCGTCGCGTATTTATTGGTCGAAGAGCTAAAGACAAGATGGTGCAGTCCAACCTGCGTTTGGTTGTCTCGATCGCTAAAAAATATATGAATCGTGGCTTGTCTTTTCAAGATTTAATTCAAGAGGGTTCTCTTGGTTTGATTAGAGCAGCTGAAAAATTCGATCATGAAAAAGGCTATAAATTTTCTACCTATGCCACCTGGTGGATTAGACAGGCAATTACCAGAGCGATCGCCGATCAGTCGCGGACGATTCGCCTCCCCGTTCACTTATATGAAACTATTTCCCGGATTAAAAAAACTACTAAATTACTTTCCCAAGAGCGAGGACGCAAACCTACCGAAGAAGAAATTGCTACTCGTATGGAAATGACCATCGAGAAGCTTAGATTTATCGCTAAGTCGGCTCAGTTGCCAATATCTTTAGAAACCCCGATCGGTAAAGAAGAAGACTCTCGTTTGGGCGATTTTATCGAAGCTGATGGCGAAACTCCAGAAGATCAGGTGTCAAAAAGCTTACTAAGAGAAGACCTAGAAAACGTACTAGATACTCTTAGTCCCCGTGAACGCGATGTTCTGCGCCTACGCTATGGTCTAGATGATGGTCGTATGAAAACATTAGAGGAAATCGGACAAATCTTTAATGTTACCCGCGAACGTATTCGTCAGATCGAAGCAAAAGCTCTACGCAAACTGCGTCATCCTAACCGCAACAGCATATTAAAAGAATATATTCGTTAGACCAAGTTAGTAATCCATCTTTAGTTAGATAGTAACCAGGGATCTGTATTTAGGTGCAAGATCCCTTCTTGGTTAGGCAGTCAAGCAACTTCTTTGAGTTAATCTCCCCAATATAGATTAAAGTGAGAAACTACTGAGCTTTATTATCCAAGAGGAATTGAAAGACGATCGCCATGTCTGCTGTAACTACTCCACCCCAAAAAAATTTTAACTTTCCCCTGACTGCCGTTGTCGGACAAGAAGCAATTAAGCTGGCTTTACTACTATCGGCGGTCGATCCAGAATTGGGAGGTGTGGCGATAGCTGGTCGTCGGGGAACGGCTAAATCAGTGATGGCGCGAGCGATCTACAACCTTTTGCCACCGATTGAAATTATTCAAGGTTCTCTCTACAATTGTGACCCAGCTAAGCCTCAAAATTGGGATGACGATACCGTGGTCAAATACGGCGATATTGCCAGAGAAAATATTCCGACTCAAATTATTCCTGCTCCTTTTGTGCAAATACCGTTAGGAGTAACAGAAGATCGGTTGTTAGGTTCAGTAGATGTAGAAGAATCAGTTAAACGGGGTGAACCAATATTTCAACCAGGGTTACTCGCTCAGGCGCATCGAGGAGTTCTATATATTGATGAAATCAACCTATTAGATGACCAAATTGCTAATCAACTCCTAACAGTCTTGACTGATGGACGGAATATCATCGAACGGGAAGGAATTAGCTTTCAGCATCCCTGTCAGCCGATTTTAATCGCCACTTATAATCCTGAAGAAGGGAATTTACGGGAACATCTTTTAGATCGAATTGCGATCGCAATTTCGGCAGACAGTGCCTTATCTTTAGAACAAAGAGTTGAAGCGGTTAATCAAGTCCTTGATTTCACTAACTCTCCCCAAGAATTTATCAGTGCTTACGAAGGAGATATGGATAGTCTTAAGACTGATATTATCTTGGCGCGAGAATGGCTCAAGGAGGTTAAAATAACCCACGACCAAATTCTTTATCTAGTACAAGAGGCAGTTAGGGGAACAGTACAAGGACACAGAGCTGAATTATTTGCGGTAAGGGTAGCTAAAGCCTGTGCTGCCTTAGATGGTCGAGACAACGTTATTGCGGATGATTTACGTAAAGCAGTAGAGCTAGTTATTATTCCTCGTGCGACAACTATCGAAGCACCACCAGAAGACACACCACCACCACCACCACCCCAGCAACAACAGCCAGAACAAGATCAAGACGAGTCTGAAGAACCAGAACAGGAACAGGAACCTCCCGCTATTCCTGACGAGTTTGTCTTTGATATCGAAGGGGTAGTACTAGATCCAGAAGTGCTAACCTTTGCTCAAACCATGCAGCGTCAAGGTAAGTCTGGGGCGCGGAGTCTTATTTTCTCCGAAGATCGAGGACGCTATATCAAGCCGATGATTCCCAAGGGAAAAGTTAAAAGAATTGCCGTTGATGCTACCTTGCGTAGTGCTGCACCTTATCAAAAGGCTCGAAGAGAACGCAATCCAGGTCGTAAAGTCATTGTGGAACAAAGCGATCTCCGCTCTAAAAGGATGGCAAGGAAAGCAGGTTCGCTGATTGTATTTGTCGTCGATGCTTCTGGTTCCATGGCACTAAATAGAATGCAGTCGGCTAAAGGTGCAGTAATGCGACTATTGACCGAAGCTTATGAAAATCGCGATCAGATTTCTTTGATTCCTTTTCGTGGTGAACGCGCCGATGTTCTACTTCCCCCTACGCGTTCGATTACGATGGCAAAAGGCAGATTAGAAAGCCTTCCCTGTGGGGGTGGTTCTCCCTTGTCTCATGGTTTAACCCAGGCGGTAAATGTGGGCATTAACGCCCAAATGTCGGGAGATATTGGACAAGTAGTAATTGTGGCGATCACCGATGGTCGAGGTAATATTTCCCTGTCTCGTTCCCTAGGAGAGACTCCCGAAGCAGGAGCAGAAAAACCAAATATTAAAGCAGAATTACTCGATATTGCGGGTAAAATTCGCGCCATGGGCATGAAGCTGCTAGTAATCGATACAGAAAGCCGTTTTGTCTCCACTGGCTTTGCTAAAGAATTAGCCAAACAAGCTGGCGGAACTTATTATCATTTGCCGAAAGCAACAGACAAAGCGATCGCCGATATGGCGCGAGGCGCAATTTCTCATTAGATTTACTGGCTAGTATTTTATAAGTTCCACTTAATAATTACTGTCATTTTTTGGTCACACTTATTCTTAAGACTTAATAGCAGCAGAGTTTAAAGAAAAGATGATCATGAAACAGCAATTATTGGTTGCTTTGACTACTCTCGCAGCAGGAGTTACCTTTATCCTTCCCGAAAGCGCGATCGCGCAGACTTCCATCGAAGAACTACAGCAGCGTTCATCTGGCACTACCGTGTCGGGAGAAGTTATCAGCGTTGTCGGTAATGATTTTGTTCTCGATGACGGTACAGGACAGATTATTGTTGATGCTGGTCCTCGTTGGTGGCAAGAAATCAATCTTGCTCCTGGAGAAGAGGTTACGGTTACGGGTGAGTTAGGTAGAGGCGGTGAAATAGATGCTTACTCGATTAGCCGTGACGATGGTTCAACTATCGAAATTCGTTCTCCTGGAGGTCCACCACCTTGGGCAGGAGGTCCCAACCGTCGTCGTAATTCGCCTCAACAACCAAACTTCCCTGATCGATAAAATTGCCGCAATGATCGCCTTATCGCACTGGGTGATCATTGCTAAAACTAACGGTTTCCGAATAACATTCAAGCAAGCGCAAGTGAAAAATAAAAACTTAAACCATTCTTCAACAGCCACAGCACCAAAGGCAGCTCTCACTTTCATTGATGCTGTGGCTTTGATTGTTGGGGTTGTCATCGGTGCAGGCATTTTTGAGACCCCGGCTTTCGTTGCCGCTAATGCTGGCAGCGAAACAGTTGTGCTGCTAGTTTGGTTATTAGGAGGTGTCATGTCATTAATCGGTGCTATTTGCTATGCCGAATTAGCGACAGCGTATCCTCATACAGGAGGCAACTACTATTATCTCCAACGTGCTTTTGGCAATTCTGTTGCCTTTTTGTTTGCTTGGGCGCGCATGACAGTGATTCAGACTGGTTCTCTCGTACTTTTAGCTTTCGTCTTTGGCGATTATGCCTCGCAAATATTGCGTCTTGGCGACTCTTCTTCCTCTGTATACGCTGCTTTTGCTATTTGCGCTTTGACTATCTTAAATTCCTTGGGCATTAGTCAGGGAAAGTGGACACAGAATTGGTTGACGGTAGCCAAAGTTCTCGGCTTGTTATTGGTTGTTATTATCGGGATAGTATTTGCTTCGCCCCCTACTAATGTCACAACTAGCGAACCCGCTACCTCAGGAACTTGGGGCATGGCGATGATCTTTGTACTTCTATCCTATGGGGGATGGAATGAAGCAGCATATATCTCAGCAGAGTTACGTAACCTCAAGCGTAATATGGTGCGATCGCTTCTTTGGAGTATCGGCATCATCACCTTAATTTACTTGGCAATTAACGCAGCCTATATTCAGGGATTGGGTCTAGAAACCATGGCAAACTCAGAAGCAGTAGCCGCCGAATTGATGCGTCGTGCGCTTGGCGAACCTGGGGCTTGGTTAATTAGTTTACTGATTGCTATTTCTACTTTAGGTGCAATTAATGCCACGATTTTCACTGGTGCTAGAACTAACTATGCTTTAGGGAAAGATTTTGCTCTATTTAGTTGGCTTGGTAACTGGCATCGACGCAATCAGACACCGACTTCTGCTTTGTTAGTTCAGGCAGCGATCGCGCTTTTTTTAGTCCTACTGGGAACGTTCACCCGCAGAGGCTTTGAAACGATGGTAGACTATACTGCTCCTGCATTTTGGTTCTTTTTTCTACTGACCAGCTTGTCGTTATTAGTGTTGCGAGTTAAAGAGCCAGATGTTTCCAGACCGTTTAAAGTACCTTTTTATCCTTTAACACCGATTCTCTTTTGTCTGATCTGCGTTTACTTATTGTATTCAAGCCTTGCCTATGCCAAAGTTGGCGCACTTGTCGGCGTAGCTGTATTAATCGCTGGCGTACCTCTGTTGTTCTGGTCGCGTCGTCAACAAGTTTGAATCTCAAGATTAATTTTAATTATTCATCTCAACCAAAAATATTATGAAATTACCTCAACTAGCCAAAACTTGGCTAGTAACCTTAAGCCTAAGTAGCTTGGCAATAGTTGGATGTACTCAGCAACGCAACTTTAGCGAAATTAAGCCTCAAATTCAACAACCAGCAACTCCCGTACAAACCCAACCGACAACTGATGCACCTACCGTACCTTATGTCCCCACGCCTGAAAATGTTGTCAATCAAATGCTAGAATTAGCAAATGTATCAAGTGATGATGTTCTTTATGATCTTGGTAGCGGAGATGGTCGAATTCCCATTACCGCAGCCGCAAAATACGGAGCTCGTGGCACTGGTGTAGAAATCGATCCAGAACTGGTACAGCGTAGTCGAGACAATGCTGAAGCCGCAAATGTTGCCGATAACGTGGAGTTTTTACAACAAGACTTATTCCAGACCGATCTCAGCGAGGCAACTGTCGTCACTCTCTATTTGCTGCCCGATATTAATCTCGAACTTCGCCCTAAACTACTGCGAGAACTTCAACCAGGGACGCGAGTTGTATCCCATGATTTTGATATGGGAGAGTGGCAACCTGAGGAAGTCGTGCAAGTACAAGGTCCAACTCGTCAGCATACGATTTATTACTGGGTTGTTCCTGAAGATCCCGATAGTATTAGTAGTTATAGCAGTACGTCTTGGGCTTAAGACATGAGATATCGACTCAAGGGGAAAAAATAATGTCCTAATGCTTTTATGTAGTGCTATGACAGTATGGCGATCGCTTATCTAATTAGGTTTCATCATGGGCAAAACGCTCGTAAAGAAATTCTAAGGCGCGATTGCGGAGATTATAGTAAAGTGGGTCTTCCATAATTTGAGTGCGATCGCGGGGACGTTCAAAGGGTATGTTCATGATCTCACCTATTTTCGCATTAGGACCATTCGTCATCATTACCAAGCGATCGGCAAGAAACAAGGCTTCATCGATGTCATGAGTAATCATTAATACAGTACAACGGTGGTCGTTCCAAATGTTTAGCAGTTCTTCCTGTAATTCTTCTTTAGTGATCGCATCTAATGCCCCAAAAGGTTCATCTAAAATCAGAATGCGGGGACGAATGGCTAAAGCGCGGGCAATAGAAACTCTTTGTTTCATCCCTCCCGAAATTTCTGGCGGTTTTTTCTCGGCTGCTTCGGTTAGCCCAACTAAAGCTAGATGTTCTCTGACGATCGCCCTTTTTTCTGCCTGAGATTTATCAGCATAAACCGCATTTACAGCTAAGTAAACATTATCAAATACGGTGCGCCAGGGCAAAAGAGCATAGTTTTGAAATACCACCATGCGGTCGGGTCCAGGTTTAGTAATTGGAAGATCTTCGAGGATTACTAAACCTGATGTAGGCTGATTAAAGCCAGAAACCATGCTTAGTAAGGTAGATTTTCCACAGCCAGAATGTCCAATTACGCAGATAAATTCTCCCTGGTCTACTGCCAAATTTACATTTTGTAATACGGTATAATCACCATTGCGAGTAGGATAAGATTTAACCACATTTTCAATTAATAAAAAAGGCAATGCTTGTGGGGAAGTTTTGACGGGTTGATTAGGGATTATGTCTAGTCTATTCATCTTGGTTACGTTTAGATCAATTTGGATAGCCTCAGCCTAGAGCTTTAAGCTATGGAACAATTAAGCAGCACTCTGATGAGAGTCGAGGATAATTTCAGCGATACTAAAGTCGCGTTTAATTTTGAGCTGATTCAGATAGGTGATAGGATCGTCAGCATCGAATTGAGTACCATCAAAAAGCTCGATCTTGCCGCGATTGTATTTTGTATCTAGCAAGCCTAGTTCTCTAGCTGCGGTACTAAAGACGGTGACGCGACAAACTCTTTCTAATAGTTCTAGCCAGTTGCGAGGGAAGGGTGTATGTCCCCATCTAGCTAACTGAGTCATATGCCATAGATGTTCGGTACGACTAGGACGATTGACTCCAGCACCATAAAATAGATGATGGGCATATTCACGCATGGGCAGGTTAGGGTTGCAGGTATCTGCATTAGGATTACCAAGATGGATGTAATCCACCGAAGTTCCCACATACTGACGTTGAGATAATATCTGCTCGATTTCTAAGGCATTGTTTTCGTCGGCACAGTAATGACAGGCTTCTAGCAAAGCTTTAACCAAAGCAACGTGGGTATTGGGATAGGCATTTGCCCAATCTTCTCTAACTCCTAAAACTTTACCTGGATGTCCGTTCCAAATTTCGAGATCGGTAGCAACGGTAAAGCCAACACCTTCAGCAGCAGCGCGATAGTTCCAGGGTTCGCCTACGCAGTAACCATCGATAGTTGCATTTTGCAAATCTACCATCATCTGGGCAGGAGGAATGTTTTGTAGTTCGACATCGAGATCGGGGTCGATATCCCCTGCTGCTAACCAATAACGCAGAATCAGATTGTGCATGGAAGAAGGATGAACTACCCCAAAGATATGCCGTTTATCTCTAGTACTGAGAATATACTTTTTGAGGTCGGCTAAACTTCTGACTCCTTGGTCATAAAAACGGCGATCAAGAGTAATAGCATTACCGTTGCGGGTCATGGTTAAACCACTGACTACAGAAACAGGCCGCTCCTTGTGACCCCCTAAAGTTAACCACAATGGCATTCCCGAAGGCATTTGTGCCGCATCAACATAGCCTCCAGCCATACCATCAACAATGCCTCGCCAACTGGTTTCTCGTACTAGACTTACTTCATCTAAACCATGTTTGGTAAAGAAACCTTTTTCTTTTGCTACTGCTAAAGGCGCACAGGCGGTAAGGGGAACATAGCCGATCGCGATATTGACTTTCTCTAAACCATGACGGGCGATCGCCGTAACTTTGTTCGCCTTGATTTTTTTCAGTCGTTTCTGTTGATTGAGAAAGTAAATGATTTCGCTACGCAAGCTATAGTAGCTGGGATGTTCAACTACTTCCATGCGCTTACGGGGACGGGGAATATCTACATCGAGAATTTGACCGATCTCTGCCCCAGGGCCATTAGTTAGCATGACAATGCGATCGCTTAGTAAGACGGCTTCATCAACATCATGAGTGACCATTACTGCCGTTACTTGGTTTTCGTCGCAGATTCGCATTAGTTGGGTTTGTAAATTCCCTCTGGTCAGGGCATCTAACGCCCCAAAAGGTTCATCCAACAGGAGTAACTTGGGACGAATTGCCAAAGCACGGGCGATCTCCACTCGCTGTTTTTGTCCCCCAGATAAGGTTGCTGGTTGTTTATCTGCATGGGGGCGCAAGCCAACTAGATCGATATGTTCTTCGACAATACTTTTACGTTCGCCTTTGGGTAAATCCCCCATGGCAGAATTGACTGCTAAGGCAATATTTTCCCGCACCGTGCGCCAGGGCAGAAGAGAATAGTTTTGGAACACTACCATCCTTTCCGGACCTGGTTGTTTGATTTTTCTACCTTCTAAAGTAATTAAACCTTTAGTCGGTAAAGACAAACCAGCGATCGCATTTAGCAAAGTGGATTTTCCACAGCCAGAGTGACCGATTAAGGAGACAAATTCTCCTTACTCCTGGCAGCTATGTATAGATAACCTTCGTCTGCCACTTAGGTTAAGTTGCTATTGAAATAAAACAACAAAAATTAGGAACAATTCCCTTCCATATTCATAGATTTAAATAAATCTAAAACTAAAGACCATTGATTTAGATCTATTACAATAGAATAACCCTAAAACTTGAAAAAAGCGCAATTTCTCTAATAAAAATTACTCATCTAACTCTCAATAATTTCTTATTAAAAAACCCAAGTGTTAATCTCAATAGTTAGAATTGGGAAAGCTCAATAATACAAAATATAAAGTTTTAGATCTGATATTTCAGCTTAGATAAATTTTTAATTTTTCGCTTTAATTTTAATGAATTAGCTTTACTTACATTGAAAATAACTGAAAACAATAAACATGAGTATTCATACTTAAAATGTCGATAATTAAAATTAATTAATATTAGTCAAAAAATCAATTCTTATATAATTAATCTGAATTAAAATTTCTTTATTCTAAAAATTCACCTGTTAGGCTAGGGTTTTAAGGTAATTTAAACTTAGATTTAAGCAATTGATATTTATCTATAGTTATCCTAGACGTTTAATAATTTATCACGGCGTTGAAAATTTTTATTTGTTAATATCAGGTAAACTGATTGGCAGGGCTGTTTCATTGTAAGTGGTAATGTAATTATGGTAGTTTAATCAAACAAGAAGAGTGAGTGAAATAGCCATAATAGAAGCATTCTCAGGAATGCCAGCTCATAGAAGAAAACAGGGAACGAGGCATTCATTTGTTTAAGATTAAAAATGGATTAGAAGTTTGTAGTTCAAACTAGCAATTAATGTTTTTGCCAGAATGCCCAGGGAAACAACTAATCCTTAATAACTAACTATAAAATTTAGATATTACAGTGCGCCAGCGTTAGCTAGCCCGAGAATTACCCCTGCACCCAAAAGATGACCGAGGCTAGTAGTACCTAATAAAGCAGGAAGACCCATCCCGCCAAACAATGCGGGAGAAGGTAGTTGAGGACCAGCATTCTGATTTTTAATCGTAAATTTGCCAATGGCGATCGCGACAATATTGCAAGCAATCATTACAAAAGCTACTTTCGGATTCCAAGATACAGTATGGGGTACGTTAGCAGCAGCCAATAAGGTTAAATAAGTCATTTTTTTCTCCTGAATGTTCGATCTAGTTGCCTGGATCGATGATAAATTTATTTTTTTACCTAAAAATAAGTATGAATCGATGTTGCAATATTTATTAATCTAGTAAAGTTTTATATACATAAATATCAGGACTCGTTTTGCCTTTGTAGTCTTGGTTTATGTTGATGATGGATAGGCTTTGAGATCGACAAGGGGCTGTGGCTCAGTCGGATAGAGCAAGCGCCTCCTGAAACATCGGGCATCATGAAGGAAACTTCATTGATGAATGTGGTCAAATTCAAGGAAGCCTAAAGTTGCAGCGTGCAACCACGGTAATCTTGAGCCAAGCTCTATAGTTCCTGGTAGAGAAGGTGCAGAGACTGGTTACAGATCTAAAAGCAGGAAAAGCAGCTGAATTTAATCAGCACAAAAACTGTCTGTAACATAACGGCCACCACCTAAAGGTATCTTGCCTAGGGTGAAGGAATAGTCCAGAGAGTGGGGAAACTCACACCAATCTGAAGCGCTAGGTCGCCAGTTCAAATCTGGCCAGTCCCGTGATCTCAAGTCAGACCAGTCCTTAAAATTTCATTGCGTAGTAGTGAAGTGGGTTGCGAGAAAATATACACTTCATTACATAAGAAAGAATTTTTGAACAAGATCAAGATATATATTTTATGGCTTATTACTGGTATAAAGCATTTCACTTAATCGGCATTGTGGTTTGGTTTGCTGGACTCTTTTATTTAGTACGGTTGTTTGTCTATCATGCAGAAGCAGAACAGGAACCAGAACCCGCACGCAGCATTCTGAAAAAGCAGTATGGAATAATGGAGCAACGTCTCTATAGTATTATTACCACCCCAGGAATGATTTTAACTGTGGTGATGGCAATTGGTTTGATTTCTACTGAACCAGAAATTTTGAAATCTACCTGGCTACATATCAAGTTAACCTTAGTCATTTTGCTGATTGGCTACCATCATTTTTGTAAAAGCATCATGAAAAAACTGGCAGCGGGGAAATGCCAGTGGACAGGACAACAGTTTCGAGCTTTAAATGAAGCACCAACAATTTTACTAGTGCTAATTGTGCTGTTGGCAGTATTTAAAAACAATTTACCCTTAGATGCCACTACCTGGCTGGTAGCAGGTCTAGTTTTAACCATGGTCGTAAGTATCCAGCTTTATGCCAGAAAACGTCGTCAGGACAAAGAAAAGCTAGCCCAACTAGATAAACAAACATTTGCCTCTAGTCCTGTAGGAGAATAATTTTCAAGGAATTGAGGAATCAATGATGAAGAATAAGAAAAGATAAGTAGGTTATTTACTGATCACTGGTTACAAAAATTCGGTTCTTCATCTTGGCTAACAAATGTATTTAAAAAGTTTGCATCTGCGCTCATTTCGTAATTATGTTGATCGCCAGATCGAATTTACGGCTAAGAAAACAATTTTAGTTGGTAATAATGCGCAAGGAAAATCAAACTTATTAGAAGCAGTAGAGCTACTGGCTAGTCTCAAAAGTCATCGTGCTACTCGCGATCGCGAATTAGTCTTGGATTCTGCCAGCATGGGTCAAGTTGGCGCGATCGTGGAACGTGCTTATGGAACTAGTGAATTAAGTATCGTATTCCGTAGACAGGGAGGGCGTACTGTAGCCGTAAATCGAGAAAATCTGCGCCGTCAATTAGATTTTTTGGGGGTACTTAATGCAGTGCAGTTTTCTAGCCTAGATTTAGATTTAGTTAGAGGTGCGCCCGAGTCTCGCCGTAGCTGGCTAGATGGCTTATTAATTCAATTAGAGCCTGTATATGCGAGTATTTTGCAGCAGTACAACCAGGTGTTAAAACAGCGAAATGCTTTACTTAAGAAGATTCGACAGAATCAAGAGGATTCGACAGAATCAAGCAACGATGAACCAGAGTTAAGATTATGGGATGAACAGCTAGCAGCAGCAGGTTCTAGGGTGGCACGCCGACGTGCCAGAGTTATCGCTAGACTAGCTCCCATTGCTCAATCTTGGCACAGGCGCATCAGTGGAGAAACAGAACTGTTAGAAATCAACTATCTTCCCAGCGTGCAATGGACAGAAGATGATCCTGTTCAAGTACAGCAGGCTTTTCTCGCTAAGATCAAAGAGCGTCGTACGATTGAACAATATCAGGGAAAAACCTTGGTGGGGACGCATCGAGATGAGATTGAGTTTACGATTAATCAAACCCCTGCTCGTTATTATGGCTCTCAGGGACAACAGCGCACCTTGGTATTAGCTTTAAAATTAGCTGAATTAAAATTAATTGAAGAAGTCGTGGGAGAACCACCTTTATTGCTGCTAGACGACGTGTTAGCCGAACTAGATCCTAATCGCCAGAAACAGCTTTTAGAAGTAATTGGCGATCGCTTTCAAACTATCATCACCACTACCCATATCGATACTTTCAATCACGATTGGATTAAAGACTCGCAAATCTTCTCGATCGAGGCAGGAAAAATCAGCAAAGTTTTATCCATGGATAATTGATGATCCGCGTAGATAAGCCACAACCAGAACTAACAGCAAACAGCCAGCAAAAGTCAGTCCTAATAGCACCAAAACAAAGATTTCACCCGATGAGAGGGGGCGATCTGTAGGGTCTAGATAAGCTGTTCTCGAATATGGCTGAGAATTTGCTTGGGACCAATTAGGTGCTTGAATTACGTTGATCCGAGAATAGCCAATTTTTAGATCGTAGAGCGATCGCTGTTCGGGACTGCTGAGTACAGCATACGCCTCATTTAAACGCTGAAATTTAGCAGTGGCTACATTTGACGGTAGTTCTGTAGTATCAGGATGATATTTTTTGCTTAGTTGGCGATAGGTACGACGGATAGCCAGATTAGAAACCGAGGGATGCAAACCCATCAAACCATAATAAGTGTCGCTTGGCTTGACATGGGGCAATGAGATTGTTGATTTTTGTCGATTAAAATTAGGGTTCACCATGCTTTACTTATTTATCCTCGCAGGAGGACAACTGAGTCTTTCTTAATTATCTAGCGAACTTTGACTATTGACGCAAGCCAATAGACCAAACTTGCTTAAGAAATATTAAACTTAATCAACAAATCACTATATAACCCCAACTGCTTGTAACAGAATTTAAAGTTATCTCGTCTTTTGCCGAGTCAGAATAAGAGCATAGGGTAAACTAACCCTTGATTCTATTTAAAATACGATCAAAGAACATTCGCAGTTGGAGCTTATATACTAATGTCCCATAGCGTCAAAATTTACGATACCTGCATTGGGTGTACTCAATGTGTAAGGGCTTGTCCTACTGACGTTCTGGAGATGGTACCTTGGGATGGCTGTAAAGCTGGTCAAATTGCCTCATCTCCTCGTACAGAAGACTGTGTAGGTTGCAAACGTTGTGAAACCGCTTGTCCTACTGACTTTTTGAGTATTCGCGTCTATTTAGGTGCAGAAACTACTCGCAGTATGGGTCTTGCTTATTAAGACAAAATCTCATAGTAAATTGTGGTATTAACCAACATTTATCTATCAGAGTACCTACGTATCTATATGTCGTCTGGCTTCTATAGTTGCACTGTGTTTCAGCGTAATTTTAGAATTGGGCGACATTATTTTAGGATTTTTGGTTAATTTTTAATCCCTGTTGAGCCGATCCCCTGAATAAACTGTTTTTGACCAATTAAAAACAGCAGTAATACGGGAATAGTGGCAATTACCACCGCTGCCATCATTAATGACCAATCACTAGTAAACTGCTCTTGAAACTCAGATAATGCTAACTGTACCGTTCTCAATTCAGGGCGGGTAGTAAACACCAGTGGTTTAAACAGATCATTCCATTCGCCAATAAAGGTAAACAAAAACAAGGTAACTATGGCAGGACGAGATAAAGGCAACATAATGAGAGTTAAAATTTGCCAGCGGTTTGCACCATCTAGTGCAGCAGCTTCTTCAAGTTCAATAGGAATACTCGCGAAATATTGACGCATGAGAAAAATGCCAAAACCACTGGCTGCCGTAGGCAAAATTAAAGACCAGTAGCTATTGATCAGATGCGTCCATTTTAAAATAATAAAAACAGGTATTACTAATAATTGAAAAGGTATTACCAAAGTAGCTAAAATTAACAACAGTATGGCTTGTTTCCCTTTGAATTTAAGTCTAGCTAAAGCATATCCTGCCAAGGCAGAAGTAATTATTTGCAAAGCAGTAACTCCTAGGGCAACAATCGTAGAGTTGGCAAAAGCCAGTAAAAATTTTCCCTGCTGCCAGGCTTGCTGATAATTAGCTAGGGTAAAATGATTATTAGCAGTCGTAAAAGAGCTTTGAACCACAATTATCAAGGGGAATAAAACAATTATTACTCCTAGAATTAAGCCAATTAAAGTTAATAGTTTAGCCCAAGAAAAATTGAAGGTAGATAAAAGCGATCGCGGTTTCATAAAACAAACTGGTATTTAGAAAGTACTTAACAAGCATTATAAAATCGGTTGTTAATGTGGCATTAAAATGCTCCATTTTTGGGTTAGTTAATCAGCTAAAATCATGTAATACTAATTTTCATAGGTATATACCTCTTTTTTTTAAGATCTCAAGAGGAAATTTTAAGAGCAAGATTTTATAGATAACATGAGCAAACGAGTATTATCAGGGATTCAAACTACTGGCAATTTACATTTGGGTAACTATCTTGGTGCGATTCGCAACTGGGTAGAAATACAGCAGGACTATGATAATTTCTTCTTTTTTGCCGATCTTCATGCGATCACTGTACCTCATGATGCCAAATTATTAGCAGACAATACCCTCAAGATGGCGGCGGTGTATCTAGCTAGTGGTATTGATTTAGAATGCTCGACTATCTTCGTTCAGTCTCATGTATCTGCTCATAGCGAGCTTGCTTGGTTACTTAATTGCGTTACGCCTCTTAACTGGTTAGAAAGAATGATTCAGTTTAAGGAGAAAGCCGTTAAACAAGGGGAAAACGTTGGTGTCGGACTACTAGACTATCCTGTACTGATGGCAGCAGATATCTTACTTTACGATGCTGACAAAGTACCTGTTGGCGAAGACCAAAAGCAACACCTGGAGTTAACCAGAGATATTGCAGCCAGAGTTAACGATCGCTTTGGCAAGAAGCAGCCAGTTTTAAAAGTGCCTGACCCCATGATTCGTAAAGAGGGAGCAAGAATAATGAGTCTTACAGATGGTACTCAAAAAATGTCCAAGTCCGATCCTTCCGAACTCAGCCGCATTGAGCTACTCGATCCTCCTGAGGCGATTAAAAGAAAGATTAAAAAGTGTAAAACAGATCCAGTAAAAGGACTGACTTTTGACGATCCAGAACGTCCTGAGTGCCACAACTTACTTACTCTATATCAAATTTTGGGTAACAAAACTAAAGAAGAGGTGGCAGGAGAATGCCAAGATATGGGGTGGGGTCAATTTAAACCGCTGTTGACCGAAACTACTATTGAAGCTCTCAAACCTATTCAAGACAGGTATCATGAATTAATGAGCAATCGCGATTATCTTAATTCAGTGTTGCGAGAAGGTGCAGCAAAAGCTAGCAATGTGGCTAACCAAACACTAACTAGAGTTAAAGATGCCTTAGGATTTTTACCACCCTGTTGATTCATCATCAATCTATTTTTTAATTCAATCAGAGTAATATTAATGAGTGATAATCTTCGACAAGCAGCTTTAAATAGAGATTTTCTAGTCACAGCGGAAGTTGCTCCGCCTAAAGGTGGAAACCCAGCGCGGATGATCGAAGTAGCATCCAAATTGAAGGGGAGGGTTCATGCCGTCAACGTTACCGATGGTAGCCGTGCAGTCTTAAGAATGTCATCTGTGGCTGCTTCAACAATTCTATTGCATCACGGTATAGAACCAGTATGTCAGGTTGCCTGCCGCGATCGCAACTGCATTGGTTTACAGGCAGATCTCATGGGTGCTTATGCTTTAGGTATTCGTAACGTTCTCGCCCTTACAGGAGATCCAGTTAAAGCAGGAGATCACCAAAAGTCTCGACCAGTATTTGAATTAGAATCTGTCAGGTTACTCAAGTTGATTAGCAAGCTTAATACAGGGGTTGATTTTAACAACAAGGTAATGCCCGATGAAGCCTTGAATTTATTTTCGGGTGCTGCTGTCGATCCACAACTCAAAAGCTGGTCTAGTCTACAAACAAGATTTGAAAAAAAGCTAGAGGCGGGAGCGCAATTTTTCCAAAGTCAGATGATTACTGATTTTGACAAACTGGATAAATTCATGACTCAAATTGCTTCTGTTAGTGATAAACCAATCCTAGCTGGCATATTTCTCTTGAAATCTGCTAAAAACGCTGAGTTTATCAATAAATACGTGCCTGGGGTTAACATTCCCGACACCACGATCAAACGTTTAGCTAATGCCGAACAACCCTTGCAAGAAGGAATGAAAATTGCCGCCGAACAAGTTAAGCTTGCTCAAACTATGTGCCAGGGAGTGCATTTAATGGCAGTTAAGCGTGAGGATTTGATTCCTGAAATTCTAGATTTGGCAGAAATTAGACCTCTATCTACTACATCTATTTAGTGATGTTTTACTAATGCTTTATCTCTCTAGCTACTTTGGCGAATTGGTATTAGATATTGATCTGAATAGTTATAATTGGCAAAGCTCAATAACCCTAAATAAAAAGTTTTTTGTTGGTAATTTTATATTTTAATTTGCTAGCGAGTAGATTTTAAAAAAGTAGTATTATATTAATTCAATTGAATTTTATCTATAATTAACCCGTATTTTATCCTGTTTACCAAGAAAATAAAAACTTTAACTGATACTATAAGTCGAGCTAATCTGTACAGTAAAAAATAAGTATTTTACAAATTAATAGATTGCACGTAAATATAAAAGAAGAAAAGAAAAACGTTTTGTAATTGATTAGAGCATCTTAATTCAGATGAGTGATAGATAGTAGACAAAAAGTTTTGTCACTCTTGTTGTATTAAAGTTCCTATCTAATTGGAATTTGCGCTCAGTAAAATTTAAAAATATTGATCCAGGAGTAATTGACTTATGGTTGCATTCACAGATATTAACCAAAAGGATAAATCTACTGCCAGACTGACTTTACAAATTACCGAAATTGCCCCAGAAACCACTGCCATTCGTTGTCTGGATTGGGATCGCGATCGCTTTGATATTGAATTTGGTTTACAAAACGGCACAACCTATAATTCTTTTATCATTCAGGGTGAAAAGCTAGCTTTAGTTGATACTGCTCACGCTAAGTTTCGTCAGCTTTATCTAGATGCTTTGCAGGGTTTAATCGATCCATCTCAACTGGATTATCTAATTATCAGCCATACCGAACCAGATCACAGCGGTTTGGTTAAAGACATCTTGGCATTAGCACCCCAGGTTACGATAGTCGGTGCGAAGGTGGCAATTCAGTTTTTAGAAAACATGGTGCATCAACCGTTTAAACATCAGATCGTTAAAAACGGTGATCGCTTGGATTTGGGCAATGGACATCAATTAGAATTGGTTTCTGCACCTAATTTACATTGGCCCGATACCATTTTTACTTACGATTACAAAACGCACGTTCTCTATACTTGCGATGCCTTTGGGATGCACTATTGTGATGAACCGACTTTTGATGAAGATTTGCAACTGATTGAGGCAGACTTTGAATATTACTATGACTGTTTAATGAAACCTAATGCCCGTTCAGTTTTAGCGGCAATTAAACGGATGGGAAAACTAGAACTGGCAACGATCGCCACAGGACATGGCCCTTTACTACAGTATCATCGTACCGAACTAGTCGATCGCTATCAACAGTGGAGTCAAGCACAAACCAAAACTGAAACTTTGGTTGCCCTGTTTTATTCAGAAGACTATGGTTATAGTGACGATCTCGCCAGAGCGATCGCTGGGGGAATTATCAAAACAGGAGTCGCCGTAGAATTAGTAGATTGGAACAATACTGAACCGCAAGAAGTAAGCGAATTAGTCTCTCAAGCAGCTGGTTTAGTCATTGGCATGCCCCCCCAATCAGACTCAGAGGCTCAGGCTATTCTTAGTACTATACTGGCAGCAGCCCACAATAAACAGGCGATCGCGCACTTTGAATCTGGTGGCGGTGAAGATGAGCCAATTTATCCGCTACGTAATCAGTTTCAAGAAATTGGACTAACCGAGGTTTTTCCGCCAATTTTAGTCAAAAAATCTCCCGATCAGGTGACAAATCAAGTTTGTGATGAAGCTGGTACAGATTTAGGACAGTGGTTAACCCGCGATCGCACTGTTAAACAAATTAAAGCCATCGATAACAGTTTAGAAAAAGCTTTAGGTAGAATCAGCAATGGCTTATATATTATTACAGCTACCAAAGGCGAAATTAACAGCGCGATGGTTGCCTCTTGGGTAATGCAAGCCAGTTTAACTCCTCTCGGAATTGCGATCGCCGTTGCTAAAGATCGGGCGATTGAATCTTTGTTAAACATTGGCGATCGCTTTGTGTTAAATGTCTTAGAAGAAGGAAATTATCAGCATTTAGTTAGACATTTTCTCAAACGTTTTCCCCCTGGGGGCGATCGCTTTGCCGGAATCAAAACCGTACCTGCTAGCAATGGTTCGCCCATTATTGCTGAATCTTTAGCCTATATTGAATGCGAAGTTAGCAGTCGAATTGAGTGTAGCGATCACTGGATTGTTTATAGTATTGCCCAAGCTGGCAGAGTAGCCAAACTGGATGTCTTAACCGCCGTTCATCATCGCAAAGTTGGGAATCACTACTAAAAGGATGAATTAGTAGATTCTTCATCCCTCATCCCTCATCCCTCACCCCTCTTCCCTCTTCATTTTGCCTTTTCTAATGGATAAACTGATCAATTCTCCTCCAACCCCTGGCACAAATGGCTAAACAATGGTGGAGTGATTAAAATTTTGGAATTTATCCAAGACTTTATCATTATCTCTCTTTGTATTGGTTTATTTGGCTTTATGACGCTTCAGTTGCGAGAAATGTTTGTCTCTCTGCTGCCGCCTTTAAACTTTACTAGAGTCACGGCTGATATTTTGTTTGTACTGATTTTAGTGGAATTATTTCGCTTATTAATCATTTATTTACAAGAACGTCGCGTTTCTATTGGAGTTGCCGTAGAAGTTTCCATTGTTTCGGTGTTACGAGAAATTATTGTCAAGGGAATTTTAGAGATTCCTTGGAGTCAAGTATTAGCAACTTGTTCTTTTTTATTAGTTTTAGCCGTTTTGTTAGTAGTGAGAGTTTGGCTACCTCCTACCTTTGAAGGCGTAGATCCAGAACAAAAAGTATCCGAGAGATATAAACAGAAATTAGTAAGGTAAGGGCGAATCGCCCCTACAGTAATCAGAAATCTATCAATTATTAATCATTAAAAATCATGGTGCAAGCAACTGTTAATTCCACACCTGCCAAACAAAGAGACGTTCAAGTAGCTGAAATTGCGATTAATACCCAAGTATTGCGATCGTGTACTTGGGATAGATTAAAGTTTGAAGTTGAATATTCGCGTCAAAAAGGTACGACTTCTAATTCTTATCTCATTCAAGCCGATAAAATAGCCTTAATCGATCCGCCAGGACAATCTTTTACGCAAATTTACTTAGAAACCTTAGAACAGCATCTGGATCTAGCAAAATTAGATTACATCGTCTTACAGCACGTTAATCCTAATCGCTTGGCGACAATACAAGTCCTAGCTGGAAAAGCCACCCAAGCAAAGATCATTTGTTCTAAACCAGCAGTTAATGCCCTCAAAGCAGCTTTAATATTTCCCGAATGGCGATCGCGAATCCAGGTAGTCAGAGACAATGATACTTTAGACTTAGGACAAGGTCATCAACTACAGTTTATTAGTGTATCTACTCCCCGTTGGGTAGATGGCTTGTGTACCTACGATCCTCAAAGTAAAATTTTCTATACCGATAAATTTTTTGGGGTGCATTTGTGTGATGAACCCATCTTCGATGATAATTGGAAACAATTAGATTTAGACCGTCGTTTCTATTTTGACTGTCTTCACGCTGCTCAAACTAAACAGTTAGAGACTGCTTTAGCTAAATTTTCGGGTTTTGAAAGCAAAATCTATGCTCCTGCTCATGGTTCATTAATAAAATATAGTCTCAGTCGCTTTAGCTATGATTATCAACAGTGGTGTCAACAACAAACCAGCAAAAAATTCCAAGTAGTGCTACTTTACGCCTCTGCTTATGGTAATACTGCAACCATTGCTAGTGCGATCGCACATGGCTTGATCCAGTCGGGAGTAGCGGTAGAATCGATTAACTGTGAACTTGCCTCAACTGAAGAAATTACCGCAGCAGTTCAAGCCTGTGATGGTTTTATTATTGGTTCGCCGACATTAGGTGGTCATGCGCCGACTCAAATTCAAACAGCATTGGGAATCGTGTTGGCTAACGCTGCCAAAACTAAATTAGCGGGGGTGTTTGGTTCTTATGGCTGGAGTGGTGAGGCGATCGAGCTATTAGAAAACAAACTTAAAGATGCTCACTATAGCTTTGGATTTGAACCAATTCGCGTGCGTTTTAGTCCCACTGCCACTACTTTAAAAGAATGTATCCAGGCTGGAACAGAATTTACTCAGAAATTAAAAAGAACCAAGAAGCTACGTACTCCTCGTCAGGCGGTAACAGAAACTCAGATTAACCGCACCGAACAAGCAGTCGGTAGAATTACTGGTTCACTTTGCGTCTTAACTACCTGTAGTAATAATGTTCATCGTGGTGTGCTGACTTCCTGGGTATCCCAAGCAACTTTTAACCCTCCTGGGGTAATTATTGCGGTAGCTAAAGAACAAAATGCAGATTTAATCAGCAGTCTAGGCGATAAGTTGGTGCTGAATATTCTCAATGAAGGTAGAAGTGTCAGAAGAAACTTTGGCGATCAAAGCAGTGACTCATTTGGTAATTTGACTACCCAACCCGCCAGCAATGGCTGCTTAATTATCGAAGAGGCTTTGGCTTATTTAGAATGTACGGTTCAAAACAGGATCAACTCTGGCGATCGCGTCTTAATCTATGCAGTAGTAGAGCAAGGTGAAGTGCTACAAAGTGATGGAATTACCGCCATGCAACATCGTAAATCTGGCAGTCATTATTGACTAAAACAACCTAGTTTAGGGTTAACTGAAGTTAGATATTTTCAATTGGAGCAATTTTCTAAAAATTACCTCAAGCAAAAAAAAGGGACAGTAAATAAAATCTGTCCCTTCTGGTTAATTAGCTTAGCTAGTTAGTTATCTGTTATACATAGTGTTGCCATCATTAGGATCTAAGGGTTGAAGATCACGGCGTTCTTCGACAACGCGAGTTTTCTTGTTTCTGCCAGCCAAACCAAACAGACCAAGCAAGCCAAGTAGTCCTAACCAACCCCAGTTAGCCTGTTGTTCTATAGCAGTACCCGCATCTTGCGCTCCTTGTTGGATCTCTGCACCAGTATTTTCTAAACCTTGTTCGGCAGCTGCGCCAGTATTTTCCACACTGTTACCAAAGGCTCTTCCTGCATCATTAAGGTTTTCGCCAGCGTTATCCAGGTTTTGTTCAGCCTGGTTTAAGTTTTGGTCGACAGTTCCTTGTCGCTCCTGGCTCAATGCTGTGCCAGCAGGTACAGTTAGACTAAGAGTAATAATAGTAGCTGTAGTTAGTTTGGTTAAATTAGTTAAGTTCATAAAAAAACTCCTGATGATATTTTTAGTTAATTTGGCGATGCTGAATTAAAATACGCAGATAAATTTGATCATTCTTTTAGTGCGTATTCAAACTAAGCAAAGCCAAGAAGAGTAATTACACAGCTGGGGTTAAAAACTCCTGGTGTAACTTATTCAACTCGGATAGATATTGTTGGTCTAATTGAGAGGCTACGCCATCCCAGCTAAATTTAGACTCAACTCTTTCCCTAGCGTTTTTACCAAGTTGTTCACACCACGATGGGTTCGACAAAATTTGGTTGATCGCGCTAGCAAAAGCCTGTTCTTCTTGTGGTGGCGCAAGTAATCCTGTTACCTCATCGACAACGGTATACTTTAAGCCACCAACTTGAGAAGCTACTACAGGGGTGCCAGAAGCCATGGCTTCTATTGCCACCAACCCAAAGGGTTCGTAGTGACTGGGGACAACGCAGACATCCGCTGCTGCATAGTAGTAGATTAAATCTTGATGCTGAACTAAACCAGGAAAAGTAGTGATATCCTGTAATCCTAATTCGTTGACAATACCTTCAATACGCTCTCTTTCTTTGCCGTCTTTTCTGCCAGGGGTGCTACCGCCAGCAATGATTAACTTCAGATTTTGCTGTTTTCTAACCTCGGATTGACTAACTGCTCTAACTAATGTTTCAATGCCTTTACGCGGGTCAAAACGTCCGACGTAAAGAACCACTTTATCTTCTGGCTGTAATCCGATTTTAGCTCTTCCTGCTTCGGTCGAAATACTGCCAAAGGCACTAATGTCTGTTCCACAAGGTATTACTATGATATTGCCTTTAGTTGATACAAGCGATCGCATATGCTCTTTTTCTTGAGGAGAGGTAGCAATCACCAAATCCGCAATTTCCAAACACTGCTTCTCAACCTTTAAGCGAGTTTTGGCGATCATTGGCACTGCATTTACCGCTCGATATTTCACTGCACCTAGAGAATGATAGGTGTGCAGATGCTGGACTAACTGGCGTTTTTTTAGTTCCATGCCTACCCAAGCAGAAAGCCAATAGTTAGTGTGAATTATCGGATAAATTGTTCTTTGATCGTGCTGAAACTGAATGAAGGAATCAAGAAATTCTGGCAAATACTTAAATATTTTTTGCCTAGCAATAAATTCTTGAGGTCCTGCGTTTAAGCGAATGGTGCGACAATTAGGACTATGTTCGACAATTTTTTCCTGTTGCGCATCACTGCGACGAGTAAACATATCGACTTGCCAACCCTGATGCGCTAAGGCTTCTCCCACCTCTCTGACATAAACGTTTTGTCCTCCTGCTTCTTCTTTACCAATGTCTATTGCAGGATCGCCATGAACGGAGATAAGAGCTATTTTTCCTCTGTTTTTTGTCAACATGACCGTAATTATGTGTGAATAATAGATAATGAAATTTATAATGGTATCAATACAATATAAGAATCATTTAAAATCCGCATCTCTCACTAGGTATAAATCTTCAGGTAGATTTTTTTATTTAATAGTTAATCTAGAGAATTAAATCCTAGTTATATGTCGGTTGTTAATTAACCATGGGGGATTTAAGCTTAAAGTAAACGTAGTTAGGCGCAATAGCTACGAGAAACAAAACTAATCAATTTATTTGAGATTATATAACTTCAAAAAAACTGTAGCCAACTTAAATAAATACAGCCCTTATTATTTAATATTTTTAGTTTAGGTAGACTTGTCTACCTAAACTAAAAAAACTCAAAGCTGAATGTTCAATTAATAAATGCCTAGTGCTTTACCACCACTTGCGATCGCCATCTTCATCAGTTCTTGCCTGACGAATAACATCGGAAATTTCTTCGGCATCTCTTACATGATGTAGCGCTTTTTCTTCTCCGTTTTCTCCTTCTACAGGGAAGTAGGCAGGGGTTTTAACATGACCCGCAATGTCCCAAGTGTCGACAGCAACCTGCTCTTTCTTTTCTTCTAAGGATTTAGATTCGTCAACTACATCACCTTCATTAGAAGTGCGAAACGCATCTTCTTCATGGCTCTCATCATATACCTTTTCGTGTTCTTTGTTACTCATAATTACTTTAATTAAATTCATCCTTAACTATCATTAAAAGCTATTTCCAGCTAATTGTGATCTAGCTATTGATAGATTAAACTGACCGTCAAGAATCTAATATATTAATTGAGATTGTTATCAGTTATTATATTTACATTGCGCTATAAAAGAGCCAGAACATTGCTTTGGTACTCTGCATTATCTAATCCTTTGTTATTAGCAGCCTCAGAAGCCTGGGCTTTTTGAGTAACAGCTTCAATTCTATTTTCGCTGGAGGGATGAGTACGAAGAAATTCTGGTGTACCGCCACTATCCTCTAGTTTGGTGAGGAACTGGGCAAATGCTTCGGCTGGATAGCCAGTCTGCTGCAAGATGATTAAGCCACTTCTGTCTGCTTCATATTCAAAAGAACGACTTTGAGGCAGATCGACAGTTAGCTGATATGCCACTTGTGCCAAGGTGTTAGTATCTACTCCGACAGTGCTAGCAATACCTTGTGCTGCTACTGCTTTTTGGAGATTTTTAACCCCATGTCTCTCATTGATATGCGCAATCTCATGAGCGACTACCGAGGCTAGCTGCGCTCGATTTTCGGCGGCTTTCAGCAGCCCCGTGGTAACATAAACAAATCCCCCAGGAGTAGCAAAAGCATTAATTTCATCGCTAGCTACCACCTGAAAATTGAAGGGAATATCGCGACTATCACTATTAGTTACTAGCTCTTGCCCCAGATTACTTACATATTCCTGGATTTGAGCATTGTTGTGTAGCTGATACTGGGATAAAACTTGCTCATTAGTCTGTTGTCCGATCGCTACTTCTTGTTCATCAGAAATGTTGGACACCTGGATATATTGAACTGTACCTCTAATGGCATCAAAAATGTTGATTGCTACTAATGGCGATCGCGCTTGGGAAAATATTGTATGAGGTTTTGCGCTTTGGCTGGCAGACACGGGTAGTAGTATATTAAGACTAATTATAACTAAGGCGATCATTGACGATCGCCAAATAAACCTAGTATTACTATTCATGTTTTACGACTGACACTCCCGATTGTTGAATTAACTAATAAAACTATGAAGCCAAATCTTGCTTAATTAGTCCTTTAATAATATTATCCTTTACCATTAATAGTTTGGAGGCTTCAATTAATAAAGAGCGTGCCTCGTCTGGATTCATCACCTGGACAGACTCTTGAAAAATTCTCATCTGGAACTTTTGTTCTAAACTCAGATTGATATTCAAATTTAGATTGGGAATGTTGCTATCCATGTCAAAAATCTCTCAGTAAAAATCTTTAAAATTGTTATATTGTTGGTTTGTCTTTAGCTTAATCTTTAAAATTGTGCTTATCTTCCACCGAAAGTCAGAAGAATTTTAAGTTTTCTTACAAAAAACGTCTACATTGTCACGATTGTGAATCCAAATAAAGTTGGCTGGCTATGGTGAAGGCGAGATCTGTCATTAGATAGATTGCAATTAGCGGCGCAGTAAATTCCAGCGATATGTTAACAATAAAATTTGATTATTCATCTATCTTTGAGGCGTTTTCCACTAGTTTGAGCGCAATTTACCTCTAAAGGATGATGTCTCCAGGTTATGACAATTGCTATTAATATAGTCGACCGTCTAAATAAATAAATGTTGAGGAATGCTTATGTTATTCAATAAATTAAACAACTGGTTAAAATCATCCTGGCGTTTAATATTGACAGCTTTTATCTGTAGCTTACTATTTGTTGCTAGTGCTTATCCCGTCCAGGCAGCAACCACCAGCAAGCCTACTGATGGCGAAGCCAACTTAAATAGAATCCAGGCTGAAACAGATAAAGTGGGTAATCCTAATGCTTACCCCAGAGGACTCGAAGAAACCACTAAAAAGGCTCAAGGAGGGCTAAACGAGGTTCAAGGTGATGCTGACAAAGACAAGATGATTAGTCCCGAAGATACTAATGCAACTACAGTTAAAGACAAAGCTGCTAATTTTCTAGACAATCTAAAACCATAAATAATTACAGCAGTTTTCAATTGAATGGACTACGCTTATCTTGAGCTATTTTTTAGCTGTTAGCTATTAACAACTTGAATTTTATTTATGTGGTCTACCCAAATGAAAACTGCGATCAGACATCATTAGTTTTCGATTTAAGCAAATGAGAAACATTTAGTTTTTAGCTTTTGCTGTTTACGCCAACTAAACTAAATAGATAAGACCATTTAATTTCTGAGCACCTGATTATTCTTAATTCTTTGATGAATTAGTATAGTCAGGAATTTTAATATTTATCCATATCTACTGAATCCAAAAATATCAACAATATCGGTATGTCTCAATCAGATACTCCTTTTAACTTAATCGCCGAAGCAGTTAATGGTATTGGTGAATTGACCGCTAGCTTAACTGATCAGATGCAAAAACTACTGGAACAGACGACTGTTACCACTGGGGAAACCTTAGATGCGATCGCATCTAACCCAGTTCTCAAGTCGGCCGATAAAATAATTGGCTTAGACTGGATCATGACTTTCTTAGGCAAAGTGGATAACGCTAAAGTCAAAGCGACAGTAGATCTGATGCGATCGCAATATCCAGATGAATCTCCCGCTCAAATTGCTCACCGTTTAATTGTTGAGAAAGCATGGTCAGCAGGACGTTTGGGATTACTCACCAATATCATTCCCCCCATTGCAGCATTATTGTTAGGAGTTGAACTGATCGCCACTACCAAACTGCAAACCGAAATGGTTTATGAAATTGCCGCAGCCTATAATTTAGATCTCGAAGAATCTGCTCGTCGAGGAGAAGTACTGGCGATATTTGGCTTGTCTTTAGGTGCAGACGTGCTAAAAACTGGCTTCAGTATAATTGAAATTATCCCAGGGATTGGGGCAGTAGTAGGAGCGTCTACAAACGCTGCTATACTTTATGTTTTAGGGCAAACAGCTTGTCGTTTTTATGATGCCAAAGTCAATCAAACCGAATTTGCATCTATGCAGCAAAAAACAGATACTGACTGGCAGGTGGCTTTAAACCAGTCTAAAACCATGGACCGCATTCTGGCACAGATGGTTAAAGTTAGCTATCCAAATCAAGACTGGACAGAAATATTACCCAAAATTAAAGAAATTTCACCAGCTTCGGTAGAAACGATCGCCGCGAATCTACAACACTCAGAAGATTTATCGGCACTACTAGACAAACTGCTGCCTGAGTTTGCTGCCATAACCTTAAACAGATATTATGATATTGCTATGTCTACAGGAAATATAACTCTAGCTGAGCAAGAAATTCTCAGCCAAATTGCGCTTAAGTTTGATCTAGATATGTCTGTCCTGGGGGAAAGAAGCAGCAACTAGTCGAAGGTACTCCGTCCGTTTAAGGCGGAGCCTGCTTCGACTTCGTGAATAGCCAGGGAAACTTCTTAGTTATTTGGCAAATTTAACCATTTTTTAGCTAAAAAGGTTTATATGCACATCAGCACTCTAGCTAATTTTATATCTTCAGATAGAGCGAGTTAATCGGGTGCAACTTGTAAACTCTGGATCAGAAAAAAATCTAAGTTGAAACATTTCAGCTAGACCAGAAAATAAGCCTTAAATGTCACAATTATTTTATTTATCTTTTAGGCGATCGCGATTAACCGCCATTTTTTTAATTGCGATCGCTTCTTGTTTAAGTATCGCCACTACAGCAATAGCTCAGGACGAGAACCTATTTACTCCCAGCGAACCCGCACCAGCAATTATTCCTGACGATGGACTATATTTTGCTGACATAGTAGTTAGAAATCGCCCCATCTTCGAGATCGGTAGTCTACCTCAAATAGATGCTAGTGCCAGAGCGGCAATTATTAACCGCCGTATCGCCAGCTTGCTGGCGCAAAACGGAAGTCCAGGCAAAGTCAACATTGCCCCAGACAACCCCCGTCAAATAGCTACCTTAAGAGTCAACAACCGTATTTTGATGACCGTTACGCAACAAGATGCCGAAGATTTTGGTCTTAGCGTCGAGCAACTAGCCCAAAGATGGGCAGAGCAACTAAATGCTGCATTTAACCAACCTCCTTTAGCAATTGACGTTACCCAGCGTCTTTACACCACTACCAGGGAACTGTTACGAGATATCGTTGATAATTTACCTGCTTTAATGGGGGCAATAGTTGTGATTGGCATTACCTGGGGTGTGGCGATGAGTGTCCGCTACATTGCCTATAGCTGGGCAAAACAGACGGAAGGAGATTCTTCGACGGAACTTTTAATCGGCCGATTAAGCTATAGCGCGGTGGGGATAATCGGTTTTGTGATTGCACTCGGAGTCATGGGGTTAGACTTTGGGGCGATGCTAGGAGCATTGGGGCTAACTAGCGTAGCGATTGGTTTTAGCCTCAAAGATGTTTTGAGTAACTATATATCGGGAGTTAGTTTATTAGCTGCTCGTCCTTTTCGGATTAACGATCAAGTAGTGATTGGTGATTATGAAGGCACAATCACTCAGATTCAATTGCGAGCAACAACGATGAAAACCTATGATGGCAGAGTGGTATATATTCCTAACCAAGAGGTTTTCCAAGCCAGCATTATTAATAATACAGCTTCTCCCCGTCGTCGTAGTTCAGTGATAGTCGGGATTGACTATGGAGAAGATATTAGTGAAGCGATCGCTGTCATTATCAAAGTTGTCAACGATATCGCCGAAGTGGAAGCAAACCCAGCACCAGACGTATTGGTTTGCGAACTGGCTGCTAGTACAGTTAATTTAAAGATTCGCTTTTGGGTAGACTCTCGTCGTTCTGGGTTTTTGGCCACTACCTCTAAGGTGGCGCAAGCCGTAAAAGAATCCCTGGAAACCGCGGGCGTAGAGATGCCAACAGATATCTATACATTAATTCTCAAAGAATTGCCTCATGAAATCAAGCTTAAAGAAAGTTAAAAACGGTATCGTACTTTCATTTTTGCCAAGCAAACATAAAAATATAATTAAGTTTACAATGTTGTGAACTGAGTTCATATAGCTAAAATTAGCTGACAAAAGCTGTGAAATTGATTTAAACTGGCTTTTCAAATTATTAATATTGATACGACTTAAGATATACACCATTTTTATGATGATTTAGGAATGACCATCAGTTAACCTATACTTAGTGTTGTCGTTCAGTAACTTATAGTATGTCTGAATCAATTTTGGTGGTAGAGGACAATAGCGATATTTTGTTATTATTAAAGCTGGTATTAGAGTCGGCGGGGTATCAAGTCGCTACCTTGGATAATGGAAGAGATGCCCTAACTCAATTAGAAACAATTAGACCGCAGCTAATTGTCATGGATATTATGATGCCAGAAATTAACGGCTTACAAGTTTCTCGCCAGATCAAAGAAAAACCCGACTATCAGTCTTTACCGATTTTACTAGTTTCTGCCGTTGACCGTCTACAAGAAGAGCAGTTTTCTCAAAGTAAAGCGGACGCTATTATCTATAAGCCCTTTGATTTAGAACATTTAATAGACAAAGTTAACGAGCTAAAGCGCGATCGCTCTCAGCGCAACTACTGTGAATCCTCTTTGGCAACAGCAATTAGTTGAAATGAGAATCGCTACAGTCACTAAAATCATCAGGTAGCAATCGCTAATATATCTGGGCAGAAATATTTAAGGTTAATTCTGGTTAATCTTCTGTTTCTTGAAAAGTTTCGAGATTGAAAAGATGAGGATAAGTCAGGTTGTGTTTAGCAAAAGCGCGTTTAGCTCTAGTAATTAGATCGCTCATGTAGATAAATTCATCCCGCGCATCGAGGGGATAGCATTTAAGCTTAAACACGCTGCCCCAAGATTTTTCTTCCATCACGACTATAATCGGTAACTTTATATGGGTATACTTACTAGTCTGAGCAACACGATAAAGAATTTTTTTAACCAGGTCGATATTAGTATGATGAGCAAAGTAGAATTTAGTTACTACTTGAGCCTCTAATGCTCCCGTATTGGCATTAGAAACAGCTTCTGTCCAAATCTTGTTGTGAGGAATGGTCACAGTATTGTCGGTAGGAGTCCGAATTCTGATCGAGCGTAAACCATAGCTAACTACTTCACCATAATGCTCGCCAATTTTAATGCGATCGCCTACTGCATAAGGAGATTCAAACAAACCAACAATTCCCGCAATAATCGAACTGGCAAAATCTTTAAAAGCAAAACCCAAAGCCACGGCTACTGTACCAGTTACTGCTAAGATATTCTCTCGCGACAGATTGAGAAACAGGTTCATTAAAAATACGGTGACAAAGATTAGTATCACCATTCGCAAAACAGGCAAAAACTGTTTTACCTGCAAGCGCCATTCCTTCGCAATTCTCTCTGAAAGCCAGATCACCAGTCGGTCGATCAGCTTTAAAGTTAAGTAAGTAGCTAACAGCACTAATAGTGCCTGGGCAATTTTTCCTGTAGTAATTTTAGCGACAATATCCTGAGTCTGTTTGGCTGTCTCCGTAGCAGCATCTTCTGCCGAATCAGCCGCTGCCTGAGCTAGCCAATAAAAATTAGAGTGGGTAAAATAGTTCATTAATACTTATAAAGTTAGTTAATCGCAAAATTATTACTCGTCAGCTCTTTTTTGATATTTGGGTAATGAATAGGATTAATTTTAATGATTTTCTCCTTTTGTTGTACTACACCCTGATGGCGTAATACCTGAACTCTCGCTTGCACTTCTGCTTGAGGATCTCCCAAGCTTTCAGCTAATGCAGATATAGTTAAGTCTCCGTGCAATAATAAAGAGTATAAAAGATATCGATCTGTCTGCTCTAGAGCTGGTAATTCAGGAAGTTGCGGGATTTGAGCAATGATAACTTTTTTCGACAGTTTTTGTGGCTCGTATTCCTGAATATAATCGGGCAAAGTTTCTTCCTGTTCTACTTCTTGGTAACCAAGTGACTTGAGAAAACTTTGTACCGCTATGATGCTAGACCCGTCAGAAATATCTGCTAAACGGTCGAAGTAGTTCGTTTTGTTATCTTGGTCGCCATCGAGAATTTTTTGGTCGATTCGAGGATTGTCAAAAGCAATCTCTAAATCATTAACAATGGGGTCAAACCATTCTTGCAGTTGTTCAGAACTGAGTGTAGGCAAGGTAAATACCTCGCTACAATATGCTTTAATACTGCTCACTGAATTTAGGTATTCCCAAGCTACTTGACCAGCACCAATGATCCAAAAGCGGTCTTTAAAACCATCATAGAGTCTAGACTGCAAGTATTCTATACCATCTAACCCTTCTAATGAACGAAGAAAGCACCAGTTAAGATTGGGAATTACTAGCACCTCTGAGCGATCTGTCCCAACGGTTTCGGTAAATTCTTTTTCTAGGTAATACTTCAGCTTGGATTTAATCGTGTCTATCCGATCTGGTCTGGCTTTTAAAGGCAAAGGTCTAAGGGAGATTTGCTTTTGTGCTGCCCAATTTTCTAATGTTTCTGTGAGAATACGAGATACGGCAGTAACAGGACTACTCAGAATAATGATGGAATTGTTGGCGTTTTCAGGATTAGCACGCCACAGCTCAAATGCCTCGTCAAGTTTGTCAGCGATCGCTGATTGTTCGTCAGGATTACTCGCTAAGGCTTCAATGCGATCAATCAGCTTGTTTCGTATTTCCTGTGGTAACTCAATTAAAGTGCTTTCTGGCTCTTGCGTTGCTTGAGAATCCTTAGTGTAACGAGAAAACAGCCAACGACGATTGTTGGCTAACCAGTTTCTAAATTGCTTGAACATCTTTAGCTATGGGGTTGCTTACCGTTACTATGGTCGTTACCTGAGTTACTATTACGACTCTCGGCTAGCTGGCGCAAAGAATCACTAATCCTTCTGGGTTCTGGGTTGCCTCCTTTGGCTGCTGGCCATCCTTCTCTTTGACGAGTGCGATCGCCATCGGTGGACTCTGTTTGGTCGTGAAACAAGATTTGCTGAGTAGGAAACGGTAGATCGATACCAGCTTCAATCATTTTATTATTGATCGCGGTTAATACTTTATCCTGTGCATCTAGGGCATCAGCACGGCGAGGAGGGGTGATCCACCAGCGAGCGCGAATATTTATCGTACTGGCTGCTAAGTCTACCACTAATGCTTCAGGAGCAGGATCTGCTAGTGCTTCTGGTAGCTCGTGTAGAACATTTAAAATAACTCGTTTAGCTGCTTCAATATCATCGCCGTAACCAATACCAATATCGTATTCTAAGCGGCGTTTTTCAAAAGCGGTATTGACCTTGACTGAGTTGGTAAATAGTTCTGCATTAGGAATCACAATTCGGCTACCGTCGTAGGTTCTAATTGTGGTAGCACGGGTTTCGATATTTTCTACTGTTCCCTCAAACTCTTTAAAAATAATTTGGTCATCGATCACAAAAGGTTCGGTGATCAGTATTAAAATACCAGCTAAGAAGTTTTGCAAAATATCACGAAAAGCAAAACCAACGGCAACCCCACTGACTCCTAGTAGCTGTACCAAGTCTCCAGGCTGAAAGGAAGGAATGATGATCGCCAGGGCAACAAAAGCACCCACCAGAATAATCAGTCCTTGAGATAATCTGGCAAGAACCAAACCTAAGTTACGAGATCTTTTGCGTTTGGTCAGGTTCTTGATCAGTTTTCTGGAGAATTTTGCCAAAAACCAGAAGAGAATAAAGACAACTATCGCAATCAAAACGTTGGGCAATAGCTCGATCGCGCCTTTAAGCATTAACATTAGCTGCTGCCAGACTGTTTGCAGCGGCGTTAAAGAATTCATTTAATTTGAATCATTACTTACTTAATTTTTTCAATCACTTACCAAGCTAAGACAAAAGTTTTTCCAACCACATCTATCTGTAGTGTAATCTTGTGCCAATTATGATCAGCCCCGATTTTTAGTTGTAAGAGTGATCGCCGATGGTTAGCTGGCTCATCATCTCTATAACTATTGAATTAATCCTAATAGGGGATATTGGCGCTTTGAGCTAGTTCTCATAATTAAATCTAAAGATAGAACACAATTGTCGAGAAATAGCGAAAAATTAAGTATAAGAAAACACATTGGCGCTGTGAGCTAACTTAATCATGAGCGATCGCCAGTTAATTTCTAACCACGAACAGGAATATTAATAACTTGTAAATTCAAACTTACTGATAAGGTAAATTACATTCGTGATCAAATAGACAACATGATTCAACAATAAATTTTAGACAGATTGAGCAAGATATATGGATTTTGGGATTCAAGGAAAAGTAGCTGTAATTACTGGCGGAGACTCAGGCATGGGTAAAGCCACAGCTAAGCTGCTAGCAGCCGAAGGAGTAAAAATCGCGCTGTTAGATAAAACTACGGACGATTTAAACTCCACCGCTGAAGAAATTGGCAAAATTGCCAAGGTATTGTCAGTTACGGCTGATTTAACCAAAGTCGATGAGGTGGAAGCAGCAAAGCAGCAAATTCTCGACCGTTTTGGTACGGTTCACATTTTGGTTAATTGCGCTGGCATTACTGGTGCAACCAAGGAGTTTTTAGAATTAACCGACGAAGATTGGCTAGAAACTATCGACGTTGACTTTATGGGTGCAGTGCGGGTATGCCGTGCTTTTATTCCAGTGATGCAGCAAGAAGGCTGGGGTAGAATCGTGCTAATTGGTTCAGAGGACGCGGTGCAGCCATACACCGATGAAATGCCTTACTGTGTGGCCAAGGCAGGAATTCTTAATCTCACTAAAAATCTCTCGAAAGCTTACGCTAAAGATGGTATCTTAATTAACTCTGTTTCTCCTGCCTATATCGCAACTCCCATGACTGATGCGATGATGGAAAAGCGATCGCAAGAAAAAGGCATGAGTTTTGAGCAGGCGATCAAGACTTTTCTAGATGAGAAACGACCTCATTTGGAATTACATCGTCGAGGCAAAGCCGAGGAAGTAGCTGCGGTGATTGCTTTTCTTTGCTCTCAACATTCTAGCTTTGTGGTTGGTGCTAATTATCGAGTAGATGGTGGTTCAGTGGCTACTGTAGGCTAGAAGCACTCAGCCAGAAATTTTATTGTCTGAGACTAACAAACTAATCATTAATTAAATCAAATCCAAAACCAAATGAACAAACTAACATTATTTTTACTTAGCGGTACATTACTGTTTGCCTCAGTCGCTTGCGCCGACGGTGCTAGAACTAGCGGTGATGCTCCTAGCACTGTTGAAGAAGGTGCGCAAGTTGACGATCCAACTGAAGTTGAAGCCACTCAAGACGATGCTACTAGCGAAGTTCGTCGGGAGCAGTTAGATGCCGATATTCGCGCTAGAGAAGAGCGCGACGAGGTTTTCGGAGACGACGATCAAGCAAGAGCCGACTCCGATCTTGAAAGTCAAGTGAGAGCTAAGCTAGAAGCTAATATTACTCAAGGCCAGTTAACTGTAGAAGCTGAAAATGGTAGCGTAATAATTGTGGGAACAGTTCCTAACCAGCAAGATTATGACAGTATTGTGCCTTTGGCACAGGAAATCCGAGGAGTTAATGAAGTAATTCTTAGGGACGTGAAAGTTGTGCCTCCAGCTCAATCTTAAGAGGTTAATTAACTACAATACATATAAAAGGGTTAGCAGTGCTGACCCTTTTGTAGTTTGAGCGATCGCTTTTGAGTCTGATGGCGATTTTTAGCCTGTACATAAGCAAGTGTCATCAACTGAAACTGTTCTCAATGAACATTTCGCTTATTTAAACAATACTACTTATGATAGAGTTTTACAGCATAACATTTCGTTACATTCTAAATAAGCAACTAGAAATAAGTAAGTTTAACGAGGTTTAATAATATGCAAGCTCAAACACCAGAACCAAAACTAGGATTTACTCGATTCGCTGAACTATGGAATGGTCGTCTAGCGATGATTGGCTTTGTCTCTGCCATTTTGGTAGAAATGGCTACTGGTCAAGGTATCCTTGGACAATTAGGTATTATGTAACCAGATAAGTATTGGGCTAATCGAGTTAATTCCATTGCTCTACTGTGGGAATTAGTTATTGTGATTTAGCCAATATTAATCATTAAGAGAAAGTAGGTTAATTAAAGTTTAATTTAACTGAAATCTCTTATTTTTTTGGGCAATTAAACCTCATCAGATCTTCCCAAAATGAAATTAAAAGCCAATAGATTAACTATCACGCAACATAAATGAATTCTTTTAAATACAGCTTCCTCTTACGGCGAAGTGCAACTATTCTATCTGTAGCAATCTTAACCCTGGCAATTATTGCAGCTATCTCGGGTATTTTAATTGGATTTTATTATGAACCAGCAGCGGGGAATGCTTATAAGTCTCTCGCCAAAATTGTTGAAGACGTACCACAAGGAACACTAATCTACGGACTACATAACTGGGCAGGGAACGGAATTATTATAGTTTCTTTGATTCAGCTAGTCGTGATGTTTTTAGGTAGGCAATTTAAACGTAGTTGGCTTACTGCCTGGATTAGCGGGATTATTTTAACCTTATCTACTATCGGTTTGGGTTGGACAGCAATGATTCTTGCTTGGACTCAGCTAGGATTCTGGCGTTTAAAAGTTGAACTAGGAACGATCGCCGCCATTCCTTTAGTCGGACAAACAATTAAAAATATTCTCACTGGTGGTGGAGGGATTAATACTAGTACAGTTGTACATTTCTACACCATTCATGGCTATGTTTTATCCGTAGTGGCGATCGCCTTATCGGTAATTCACTTAGTCGCTTTGATCATTCAAGAACAAGAATTAAAAGGGTTACGACTTCAGCAATTAGAGAAATTACTGGTGCTGATGTCTGCTAGAGATCCTAAGACTAAGGCAGAAAATGTTATCAGTTAATATGAGTCTACCGATAGCTAATCAAACTCACTCAATTTCATCCAATACTAAAACCAATTCTTGGGTTAGCATGGCGATCGCCATGACGATTATAGTCCTTTGGTCAGTAAGTTTGATCGGATTGTTAAAGCTAGATCTTAGCCATCTGCCTGGGGTACTGATTATCTTAGCAATGTGGTTAAGAGTCTTCCTGCACACAGGCATATTTATTATCATTCACGATTCAATCCACGGTGTAGTTTGCCAAAATAAGCAGATCAACAGTTTGATGGGCTATCTAGCGGCGTTTTTATATGCCATGTTGCCTTATCAAACACTAGCCACAAATCATCGACTGCACCATAATTATCCAGCTAGCGAACAAGATCCAGATTTTTATCCAGCAAATCCGCATAACTTTCTACTTTGGTATATCAGGTTTATGCAAGATTATCAAAAGGGAAAGCAGTTTTGGATTTTGTTTTGGGGTATGACAGTTATCTTCTGGCTTCTTATTTTCTTAGACATTTCTGTTGCTAACATCTTTTTGTTTTGGGTAATTCCGATTATTATTAGCTCACTACAGCTATTTACTTTTGGCATATTTTTACCCCACCGCCCTAGAGAAGGAGGATATAGCGATCGCCATCGAGCCAAAAGCAGTAATTATTCAGTCTTGGTTTCTTTTCTTGCCTGTTACCATTTTGGTTACCATTGGGAACATCATCAATATCCCCATCTTCCTTGGTATAAGCTACCGCAAGCTCGTCAAACAGCGAGTAATGTTAAATCCGATTGATCCCAACCCACTTTTAATTAAGAGTATAAAAAGACTGGAAATCCTTCAGTAGCAACAGAGCGACTAGTTTACTTGACTGGATTAACTCAATATACTCTCTCTGTATACTCTCTATTCCCCCTCCTGGGGATGAGGATTTTTTGACGCTCCAAACTACGGTAGTATCGACAAAGAAGTCAGGAAGAGGCTCACAGTCTGTTATCTAGAACTAATTGTATGTCAGCAGACTTTAATATTCCTTGACTTCAACACGTATATTTTTAGAGAGAGGACGAATATCCATGGCTTACGAATTACCATCTCTTCCCTACGATTACACGGCATTAGAACCATTAATTTCTCAAAGCACTTTGGAATTTCATCATGATAAACACCACGCTGCATATGTCAGCAAATACAATGACGCAGTTAAAGATACGCAATGGGATAGCAAACCAATTGAAGAAGTAATCAAAGCAATAGCAAAAGATGAAAGTAAAAGCGGACTATTTAATAATGCAGCTCAAGCTTGGAATCATACTTTTTACTGGCAATGTATGAAACCTAATGGTGGTGACACTCCTAAGGGGGAATTGGCTAAAAAAATTGAGGCTGACTTTGGTAGTTTTGAGCAGTTTGTGGAAGCGTTTAAAAATGCAGGTGCAACTCAGTTTGGTAGCGGTTGGGCTTGGTTAGTCCTAGATGGCGATACTCTCAAAGTTACCAAGACTCTTAATGCTGATAATCCTCTAACTAGTGAGCAAGTTCCTTTGTTAACTATGGATGTTTGGGAACACGCTTACTATCTTGATTACCAAAATAAACGTCCAGCCTATATCGATAATTTTATCGGTAAGCTAGTCAACTGGGATTTTGTCGCTCAAAATTTAGCTGCTGCATAAGTAGCCATTACTAGGCGGATATTTAACTATGTATCCGCTTGGATTAATTTACTTTTAAGCAATTATGAATAAAACTAAAAATAATCAAAATCAACGAGTTTCTCAATGGCAATTAAACAAAATGATGACCATAATTGCTCAAAGATGGCAAGAGGTTTGGGATATTGTTGAGGCAAGAGATAAAAATAAAAACTGACGAAGCTACTAAAATAACCAGCTTAACTACTTAATCTTACTTACCGTGGAGTTTTTTAGTAAAACACACACATATTATGACCGAACCTCATTATCCTCAAATTATTCTTTCTTTTGCTTACCGTGGCTGCAAAATTGAAATTGATCGCGATCAATTGGACGGACACTGTATTTATGCAGCCTGGGTTAATCATGAGCGAGGTTGTGCTGTGGCAGTTCCTAGTGCCACAACTCCTAAAGATGCGATCAAAAGAGCCAAACAATGGATAGATCAGGAATTTCAATCGGTCTAATTAGCATGGCTTTCGGTGCTAATTACGCTATGGGAGACGACGAAATAATCTGTGATATTACTCAACTAAACTTCAGTCAAGCACTTGTAGCAAAAGTTTAAATTAATCACGGCGATCGCAATTTTTGTTAACTAAATAACCTTATTACCAACCAATTTGTAAATTAGTTGCAACAAAAATTTATATTACTTATAATGGTAGGTACAAATTCTCAATGAGGTTAAAACTAATGGAAACCCAAGAAAACAAATTCGGCTTTACTCGATTTTCCGAAGTCTGGAACGGTCGTTTAGCAATGATTGGCTTTGTGGCAGCTATGATTGTTGAGTATTTTACTGGTCAAGGAATTCTCGGTCAGTTAGGCATAATGTAATCTCAATAATTGCCTAACTTACAAAACCGCACGTTTGCACTGATAAATTAAATACATTCTAAATAGATAAAGAGTCTGGTTGAACGCGTAATTGTTCAACCAGACTCTTTGTTTAGGAAAACTTAAGCTAAATTTTCAATTAAGTTAGTCTAAATTGATAGTAGTATTAGTAGGCGATATAAACATCGGTTTTAATGGGAAACAGCCATTAAAAGCAATGGGGAAAGTTTGGTGCAAGTCCAACGCTGTCCCGCAACTGTAATGAGATAACTCTGATACATCTCTGAGTCAGGATGCCCGCCGAGCGCGATCGCTAGCCAAACCAACAAATCTGCGAGGTACAGATCTTTCATGGTCAATTCTTTAATTCAACCAAATTTTAATTCTCTTCAGCTGCCCGCTTTACCCTACCAAAGACCTTTATTAGCAATTGGCCACGGTACGAGGAGCGATCGCGGCAGGCAGACTTTCATGGATTTTGTCGCAACTTATCAGAAACTAGATACTTCTCGTCCTGTAATTCCCTGTTTTCTAGAATTAACACAACCCACAATTCAGCAGGGAGTAGAAGCCTGTGTTGAACGAGGATATACAGAGATTACTGCTTTGCCCATCTTGTTGTTTGCAGCCAGGCACAATAAATTTGACGTGACTAACGAACTAGATCGCTCGCGATCGCCCTATCCACAGATTAACTTTAGTTATGGTCGTCACTTTGGGATTACCCCAAAAATTATTGAACTGTGGCGCGATCGCCTGGCAGAATTAGACCAGCCAGAAAATAACCCTCGTAATATTTCTCGTGAAGATACAGTAGTTCTGTTTGTTGGCAGAGGATCGAGCGATCCTGATGCCAATGGCGATGTTTGTAAACTAGCGCGAATTATTTGGGAAGGAAGTGGCTACAAGACAGTAGAGACTTGCTTTATTGGTATTACTCATCCTCGTTTAGAAGAAGGTTTTCGTCGGGCATATATGTATCAGGCAAAACGGATAATTGTTTTGCCTTATTTCTTGTTTACGGGAACTTTGATGGAAAAGATCTTTGACATTACCGCTCAGCAGGAAGAACAGCATCCAGAAATTAATTTTGCCTGTTTGCCAGAAATGGGAATTGCCTCACAATTACTCCAGGTATTTAGAGAACGAGAAATTGAAGCGCAGTTAGGTCGAGTGGCAATGAATTGTGAAATATGCAAGTTTCGTTTGGCAGCAGCAGATGAACACGGACACGGACATGGGCATGGACATGAACATGGACACGGACACCATCATCACGGCAATAGCGATCCTTATGCTAAGTTAGAAGATTATCATCAACGCATTTGGAAAACGCCTTAAAAAACAGCCTGATCGTTTACTAGTTGTCGTTAGCTTCAGACAAATTAAAGGGCGTTGCTGAATCGAGGTATACCACTCATAGTACAATGTGATTTGCTGATATCGTTAGATTCTATTGAATCACAAAAGCTCAGAAGCTAAGAGCTATTATCAGTATTATTTTGTACGTCATACTTTTAATTAGCAACGCCATTAAATCTACTTCTTTTTGCTTAGATCAAATTCTTCAAGATAGTAAGATTCATCGACTTCTACCAGCCGCTTTTTGCCTTTTGTTTGCTCTATGTATCTTCCTGGTTCGGGTGGTTTGGGAGCAATAGGATCATCGCCCCTGAAGTCATCACCACCGTTATCAGAATTAAACAACGAGAACAACCAAGCTACTAGCAGACCAAATAAGTAGGCGATCGCTAACAGGATAATTAGTCTTGTGGCTATTAAAAACATATTTGTTCAATGTCCCAAACAAGTTAAAGAAAGCTCTCCTGCTTTAATCATAGAATAAATTCAATCAGAGCCAAGGCGATCGTCAATAATAAATTAAATTTGCTAGCCCATATCATAATTTTAAACAGCTTGAAGTTAGGCGTTGCCTTCAATTGAATAAAAGATAGTACGATTCACTAACGACCAATCTGCGATCAATCACCACTAGTTACTAATCCTCACAAGTTCCTCAAATTAATGGTTTACAACTGAACCGTTAACTCTTACGCATGACTAGTTCTATGTATGCAATGAGGTATTTCTAATGTTTAATAAAATTATAGTAGCAATCGACTATTCGCCTAACAATATACTTGTCTTTGACACAGCACTATCCTTAGCTAAAAATACTGGTGCGACGTTAATGATCATGTACGTTTTGGCCGAAGAAGAACCAGGTTATCCTATGATACCTAGCTATACTTATTATCCAATTTTGGATAATTATGATTACAACTTATATAAAAAACAACTCCAAGATTATAAACAGCGAGGCATTAATTTCTTGCAAGAGAAAGCGAAAGCAGCAAAGTCAGCTGGCGTGAAGACAGAATTTAGCCAGTTGACTGGCAATCCTGGGTGGTCAATTTGTGAACTCGCCAATAATTGGGCAGCAGATTTAATTGTGGTAGGTAGTCGCGGACTAAAAGGCTTAAAAGAAATGTTTCTGGGCAGTGTTAGCAACTATGTAACCCATCATGCACCCTGCTCAATCTTAATTGTTCGTTCTGGTATAGATTCTCAAACCGCAGGAACAGCTGAAGCAGAAAAAACCGCTAATCAGCAAGAATTTACGGCTAATCAATCACCATAAGCTACCAACGACTAAATTAACCCCCAAAAAGCAATCAAAAGGAGTAATAAAATGTTGACCAGGATCTTAGTCGCAATTGACCGTTCAGCAGTGAGCAGACAAGTATTCGACCAAGCCCTATCTTTAGCCAAAGCCGCCTCAGCCGAACTAATCTTACTCCACGTCTTGTCCCCCGAAGAATCAGGTAGTCCGATGATGTCTGCTTACTTTGTCCACCCCAAAGATCGTTGTCTTCATGTCGCGCCGCAAATAATGCACCGAGCCAACGAAGTATCAGCTCGCGAATGGGAGGATTTCAAGCAAAAAGGCTTAGAATTACTGCGTTTCTATACCAAAAAAGCGATCGCATCGGGAGTAAAAACTGAATTTAGTCAGATTACTGGGCATCCTAGCTCGACTATCTGCGAATTTGCTCAATCTTGTTACGCCGAGCTGGTTGTTGTTGGTAGAAGAGGGCATTCAGGTTTGACCGAAATGCTTCTCGGTAGCGTCAGCAACTATGTGATTCATCATGCCCCCTGCTCAGTATTATTAGTTCAAAATCTTTCACAAGAGCAGTTAGCTTCTATAGAAAGTTACTCATCAGCAGCTTGTTCTTGAAAAGAGCGATAATTGGCGATCGCGACTAACCTACTGCCAGAAATAGAAGTCAGAAGTCAGAAGTCAAAAGTCAAAAGTCAAAAGTCAAAAGTCAGAAGGATTTCAAGTCTTAAAATCCTCACAACTTCTTCAAGCTTTCTTACTATCTTAAACCTGAGATTGAATTAAGCAGTGAGGTACATGATGACTATCAAACTTGATTATTCTATCAATGAAATCAAAGCAGAAGCTCGTCATTTAGTTGACATAGAAATGATTGATCGCCAACAGCTAATTTATGTTCTGAGTCAGTTTTTTCCAGCAGGTGAATGGGCTTTGGTTGAATGTGAATTAGAAACCAATGGCTATTCGTTGGTAACTAATAGTATCGCCGATCTTTTAGACGAAGACTAACTTGCAGCAGTTTTTAAATGAATGGACTGCGCTGATAATTAGCTGCTTTTGCTTTGAGTCTTCATAATCATTAATCAGCTGAAGCGAAATAAACTCTCAATCATATTCGGCAAATAACTAGATACCGATTCGCTTGCTCACAAGTTCTTCAAGCTTATTTCGTATCTTCAAGGTGAGAGCGAATTAACTAAAGAGGTACATCATGGCTGTCAAAGTCGATTATTCCATCGGTGAAATTAAAGATGAAGCTCGTCAGCTGGTTGAAACAGGCAAAGTTGATTGCCACCAGCCTATCTATGTTCTTTGTCAGTTCATTCCGCCAAGAGAATGGATTTGCGTTGAATGTGAGTTAGAAAGAAATGATTATCTATTGAGAGATCATATCTGCGATCTTTTGGCCAAAGACTCATGGGAAGAAGATTAGGGAGGCAATAGCAATACTATTGGTCAACAAATATTAGTTAACAAAGTTATCTCTCCATCTAGGTAAGCAAGGTAGGGGGAGTGGGGAAGTTGGATCGCTAAGAGGAGAAAAATACCAAACTTGTCCGCACAGTATTAATTGATGAGGTGGAAACTCATGGCACAAGTGTTAATCCTAAATGAACTCAAATCTGAAAAACAGAATTCAATGACAGCCAAGAAACTCAAAGCAGCCTATAAATCGGGTCAAAGAGATTTTTCGCGATCGCAGTTATTAAATGTCTGTCTGCATAAAGCGCAGCTGGCAGATATCAATCTGAGCGATGCTTATCTTAATCGAGCTGTTTTGAGTAAAGCGAATCTAGAACGGGCTTTTTTGAATCGAACTCTTCTTTATGCTGCTAATTTAGCCAAGGCGCGGCTATATAGAACTAGTTTGATTGAGGCAAATTTAAAGCAAGCCAACTTAAGCAATACTACCCTCAATCATGCCAATTTGCATGGAGCTAATTTGAGTGGGGCAAATCTAGAACGCGCTCATTTAGTCTGGGCAAATCTACGAGAAGCTAATTTAAATAATGCCAACCTCGAAGGCGCAGATTTAAGTGGTGCTAAATTCTGTCGGACGATTATGCCCGATGGCAGCATCAGAAATGATCATTGCGAGTTAACGCCAACGGGATTTAAATAGTTATTAGGTGTGGGTCACATCGATCAACTTTCGCTTTAGTTTGATTGGCAACCCCGACAAGATAACTTGCTACTGACAACTTGAGCAAAGCGATACTATTACAGAGAAAGAAAATGAGAAATTTTGACTATGTAATTTTGGGTGCAGGGCTGGGGGGACTCTCAGCAGCAGCTTGTTTGACTCGCCAGGGATATCGAGTGGCGGTATTAGAACAGCATTATTTACCTGGAGGTTGCTGCCATACTTTTAGCTATGGTGACTATAGTTTTTGTGCCGATGTTCACTATATTTATCAATGTGGTGAAGGACAGGCACTCAAGCAATTTTTGAACCATATCGATCGCGATGTTCCGTTTAATTCCCTCGATCCAGACTGTATTGATAGGGTAATTACTCCCGAGGTTGATTTTCCGATTCCTTTGAATTGGGAGAAATTACGCGATCGCCTCATAGCCACTTTTCCTGAAGAAACCAGGGGTATTAATCTTTACTGCGACGAAATTAAGCAGCTACATCAAGAACTAAGACAGTTAACTCAACAGGTTCGTTGGTATGATTTAGATTGGTCTGATTGGTTATCTTTGCCAAAATATTGGCATTTATTTACCAGACGCAACTGGACGCTACAAGATCTTTACGATCGCACAGGATTATCACCCAAGCTACAGGCACTATTAGCAGGACAAAGTGGCGATTATGGTTTGCCGCCAGCAGAAATTGCTTTAATTACCCATACATCTCTGGTTTGGGACTATTCAGAGGGTGCTTATTATCCTCAGCATCATTTTAAACACTTAGTTGATAGTATTGTCTCTGTCATTACTGAAGGCGGTGGAATAGTTAAATTTTCGACTCCAGTACAGCACATTGAAGTCGAAAATCAGGAAGTAGTTAGTGTAACCGCAGGCAACGAAACCTATCAGGCAGACAACGCCTATATCAGCGATCTCGACCCCAAGCTAACGGTCAAATTGATGCATGATTCTCTGGCTTTAAGTAAACAGGAATATCACCGCCTGACCAATTACGAATACTCCGCCAGTGCATTTAACATTTATATTGGTCTTGATTCACAATTTAATCCTCATGACTACGGCATCGGCAACTGGAATATCTGGTATTATCCCGACGGCAATCTGAATCACGCTTATCAACAGCAGCTGCGGGGAAATTTAGAACATCCTTGGATCTTTTTATCTTGTCCGACATTGAAGTCTAATCAACCAGGAATGGCACCTGAGGGGAATCATGTTTTGGAAATTACTACCGTTTGTCCCTACGAACCATTCAAAAAACTCCACCAATCAGATTTAACAGCCTATAAAGCTCAAAAACGAGCCGTGTACCAAGAATTAATGAACAGCGTTCGCGATCTAATTCCCGATCTAGATCGGCATATTCGGCTGAAAATTTATGGTACACCAACTACCAGTGAATTTTATCTCGGACAGCCTGAAGGTAATATGTATGGTGCTAAACTGATTCCTCAACAAATTGGCTTGAATCGCCTGGGTTATAAAACCGAATTAGCTAATCTGTTTCTAGTAGGCGCGACTGCTGGTTATCCTAGCGTTCCAGGCGTAATTAGCAATGGCATGGATGTAACGGAATTGTTAACAGGTCAATCAATTCGCACTTCTCAGTTGGTGGTTAGTCGTTAATTATTCAGTAGCTTTGGCTTCTGACTTCTAACTTCTGACTTCTGACTTCTAACTTACCTAACCTTAAAATGTTCTATCCCAACAAGATTTAGCCTAATTAATCATTCAGGCGATCGCTTAATTGGCGAGGTTGTACTATGTCAAGCCTAAATTCGAGCAACTACCGAGAAAAAATCATGGCTTTGTGGACTGTGTTTCTTTTGGGGACACTATTTCATACTCAACTAGCTTTGATGCCTTTGTTTCATGGGATAGACGTGGCGATGATGGGTCATCTTGACCAGGAAACGGCGACCATGGCAGAGATAACGCCTATTTTGTGGGGAATGTTATGGTTTTTTACCATACCTATGCTAGCGATTGTGACTACGGCTTTTTATAATTTTAAACGCTACCGCATGTTTCATTTTGGTTTGACCTTAGTATACACAGCTTTCAATTTTATTCATTTGGCTGCCGATTTGCTCGTCGATCCGATTGCTTGGTATCAAATTGTCCTGATGCTGCTGCTATTTGTCCTGGGCATTCTCTTAAATATTGTTGCTTACCAGTGGCTGCAAATTAGTCGTAGTCGGCATAATGCCACATTAGTAGCAAAATAAATTGTTAAATTCCCAAATAGATACCGAGCGATCGCGCTGTCTGAACTAGAAAATTATTATGACCCAAAACTGTCGCTCGTGTTTCAATCTTATTTAAATCGCAAAATTCTGGTTTGCCAGTTAGGCAAAGTCGCTGACTAACCTGATTGATTTGTTGTGCTAAGTAATCGCCAATCGCTTTTTGTCTCTCGCCTGACTGATTTTTAACTCCTTCAGCAATAACCACCAAAGCAAATTTACGTCCTGTCCATTTTCTTTGAGTTTTAAATCATTTGATTTGAGGAAGTTGTGAAGAAGTTAATAGTTAATCATTAGTACTCAAAATTCTTGGGAGCAAATTATTATTTATAATAAAAATAGCTCAGCAGTTCAGCCATCCTGTTTGGGGGAGGGCAAAATGAAAACTAACGCTTCAGGTTTCGTTTTTAACTGGTTCAATTCTTGGTTATTGGCGATCGCCATGGTGATTTTTGCTGCTATTACTACAGCTAAAGCCGAAAATTATTTGGATGTGGTCAATGGCTTATTTACCCCAACTGAATCTGAGCGGTTTTTCCAGGCAGGTAGAGCAGATTTTGAACAAGAGATCGAACTATTTACTCATCCAGAACGTTATCGAAGCAAGGATTTACTTCAGATAGATCCAGAATTAATCGAGCAAATGGATCGATTTAAACAACTTCCTAGTTTTGAGTTGGATAATTCTCAATATGAATTACACAGAGATATTACTGACTACTAACCAGATCACTAATTCTTGCTAATAAAGCCTGGGTAGTATAAGGTTTAGCTAAAAAGCTGCTAACGTTTAAATGGCGATCGCTAAAACTTTTGCTAGTAAAATTTTGTCCACTAACGGCAATAATCTTGACATCGGGATTGATTTTTTGCAGAGTGCGAATCGCAGTCGCGCCATCCATAACAGGCATCATCATATTCATTAATACCAAGGCAATCTCAGCTTGATGTTTGACGTAAGCGGCAATGGCTTCGATACCATCATTGGCAGTAATGACTCGATAGTTATGAGTTTCCAAAGAGGCTTGAGTAATTTCGCGCATTGTCGCTTCATCATCTACCACTAAGATTAATTCCCCTTTACCCTTGGGAATAGTCAAACTCTCAATTAAGTCTGATTCAGCAATCTTAATTGCTGGCATAAACACATTAAACTGAGTTCCTTGTTCAACCTGACTTACTACATCAATGAAACCACCATGATTACGGATTATATTAACTACCGTTGCTAAACCCAAACCCGTACCACCAGCTTCGACTTTAGTCGTAAAAAATGGTTGAAAAATCCGTTCTAAATTGCCTCGTGGAATGCCTACTCCCGTATCGGCAATCGAAATTGCTATATAAGGACCTACTTTGGCTTGCGGATGTTCGCGAACGTAAACTTCGTCAAGCAACAAGTTAACCGCAGCGATATTGATCAATCCTCCTTCAGGCATCGCATCTCTTGCATTAATAACTAGATTAAGCAAAATTTGATGGATTTGAGTCGCATCTCCCTGAACAGTCCATAAGTTAGATGCTACATTGGTCTTGATTTCAATCGACTTGGGGAAAGTTTCAGTGGCAATCTGGCGTATATCTCTAATTAAATGTTTGACTTGCACAATGCCGTGCTTGCCCTCAATACCTCGGGCAAAGGATAATACCTGCTGCACTAAAGCCGAACCACGTTGGACGTTGTTTTCCAGCATTTGCAGCAACTCTTGAGAGCGAGGATCGATTTGAGTTAGGGTAACAGGCAAAAGCTGCACGCTCATTAAAATTGGCGTGAGAATATTATTGAGATCGTGAGCTACACCACCAGCTAAAGAACCAAGGCTTTCTAGTCTTTGGTGACGCAAAGACTGTTCTGCTAACAGTTTTTTCTCGGTAATATCGGCAATCACACCCACCATCCTAGTCGGTTTTCCTTGAGGATCAAGCAAAATATGACCTCTGGCTGTTAGCCAGCGCTCTTGATGATCAGATAGGATGATCCGAGTTTCAATTTCGTAAAGTCCGCCTGAGACGATCGCTTTTTTGGTTGGTTCGTCAATTTTTTGGCGATCATCAGGATGAATCCGCTCCAGCACAGCATCTAAAGTCCCTGGAAATTCTCCAGGAGTAAAGCCTAAAATTGACTGTGAACGTGGGGTTAAAATTACTTGATTAGTAGTAATATCCCAAATCCATGTCCCCATCGCAGCAGCATCAAGAGCCGTTCTTAGTTGTGTTTCCCGTTCTCGTAAGCTTGCTTCTGCTTGCTTACGCTGTTCGAGTTCGATTTGTGCTTGCTGATATATTTCTCCTTGCTGAATAGCGATCGCTACTTGTGTAGTTAAAAGCTGGAGTAATTCTAGTTCTGACTCTTGCCAATTTCTAATGCTATCGCACTGATGGACAATTAATAATCCCCACAGCCGATCTGCCTCAGTATTTAACTCGGTGAGCAAAATTGGGATCGCGACATTTGCCTTTACCTGGAGATTTTCCAGAAATTCCACATGACATGGACTTAAGTTAGCTTGATGAACATCGGCTACGGCAAAAATATGTCCCTGTTGATAAGGTTTGATCCAGGCTTGTTCAAAACAGGAGTCTTTAATTAATCGCTCTAAAATCGACCATTGAGGGTTACTAACTGCTTCGGTGCTGACAATACCACTTAAATCTGATTCAAAGCGATAAATTAATACCCGATCAGCCTCAATTAGCTGTCTTACTTCCTCGACAGTGGTTTGGAGAATGAATTTTAAATCTAGAGACTGTCTAATTCGTAAGGCGATTTGTGCTACCAATTGCTCTTTTTGCGATCGCTCTTTTAACTCCCTTGCTTGTGACTCGACTCGCTCTGTCAGTTCCAGATTACGATTTTGTAATATTGACCAAGCAGCGCGCAGATCGCTGAGGTTAATTGCTCGTAATAAATCTCCTTGGGTTACAATACCTAGCAACTCTCCTTGTTCACCAGTTACTACGATGCGTCGCACAAGATATTGATTCATCTGCTGCTGTACTTCCCAAAGAGAATCATCAGCTTGGGTAAGAAATAAAGGAGTACTCATTACTACCCGCGCTGGAATCTCTGCCAAATTCAACTCTAGTAATTTAAATTGAACTATGTCTTTGGCAGTAATAATCCCCAGGGGTATTTGCAAATCATTATTGTCCACGATCGGTATGCTGCTTACTTGATAGTCACTCATCAATTGAGCCACCTCCAACACCGAAGCATTCGGTAAAGCGTGGATTGCCCTAGACATTACCTCTCTAACCGTGCGTAACTTTAACAAATCGGTTGAGCGCAATGCTCGACGCAAACTACCCTGTGTAACTAGCCCCAGCAAATGATGGTTTTGATCGACAATTGGTAAGCAGCGAATTGGATAGCGCCGAAATAAACTTAGTAAGGTAAAAATATCTTGCGAACCCGTAGAAGTCAAAGTAATCACGTTGCGACTCATCACCTCGCCCAGGGTAAGACCTTTGATATTTCTTCCCGATGCAATTAAACTAGTCAAAGCTTGCTCGGTAAAAATACCTTGTATTTGAGAATTAGCGATCGCTAAAACGCAACTGTGAACGACTGGCGTAATAATAGCTCCCCTAATCGAATCTTCAGCCGTTAATAGACAACTATTTGTCCAGTTTTGACTCATTAACTCGATCACTTCTTCTAATGGAGTTTCAGGTGATACAGCCAGTAGTTCCGTTTCGACTGCTTGTTCCAAAGAGATAGAGTTATTCTGCTGCATGACTAGGCTTTGACTATTAGAATTATTGTCACTCTGAAGATAAACGCCAATGCTTTGTGATTTTAGTTAAAAGTACCTGTAATCCTTGTATTGTATGTATAAAAATTTCAATTAAACGTTAACATATATTGCGAAATATTGCTGTTTTTACAGAAGTTTAGGCTGCATCTTTTCTAGTAAAGCGATTACCTTCAAGGACTCCTAAAGAACGACGCGAAGCGCAAAAGTGCGGTCTTGGGGGTTTCCCCCATGAGCAACTTTTGTAAGAAGCTAGTCCTAAAGGATAAGCTTCGCAAATGGTTTACCATACCGCTTCGCATACGCCCCGAAGGAAGTCCTTTAGGATAGCTTTGCGTCGCAAACTGTCGAACCCGAAGGGCTAAAAGCTAATAGCTTTATATCCCCGATCTTTTTAATTAGACTGCTGCTAATTGCTTGACCTTGGTTTCTAGGGAAGACATCAATGATTCAAAGGGTTTGATAAATTTATCAATACCTTCTTGGAGTAGTTCGTCCATCACGGCATCGAGATCAATATCGACAGCATCATCTTTTAAACCTTCAATAACTTGATGTGCTGCATCTAAATCAGTTTCGATTCGATTAGCGGGATCGCAGTGGTCTAGACAAGCATCGATCGTATCGGGAGGCAGAGTGTTTACCGTGTCTACTCCTACCAGCTCGTCAACGTACATTACGTCGCTGTATTCGGGGTTCTTGGTGCTGGTGCTTGCCCACAGAAGTCTTTGTACTTTCGCCCCTTTAGCTGCCAAAGCTGACCAGCGATCGCCACTGAAGATTTCTTTATATTTTTGGTAGGCTATTTTAGCATTGGCGATCGCTACTTTGCCTTTAATTGCCTGTAGTTTGGCTTTAGCTTCTTCATCGGCAGACTCCAGCTTACTATCCAGACGCTCATCGATCATGACATCAATGCGACTGAGGAAAAAACTGGCGACAGAAGCGATTTTACTAATATCCTTCCCTGCTGCTGCTCGTTTTTCTAAACCTTTAAGATAAGCTTCTGCCGTATCAATGTAGCTTTGCACTGAAAACAGTAAAGTAACGTTAATGCTCATCCCTTCTGAGATTGCCTGTTCTACTGCGGGTAAACCTTCGGGAGTTCCTGGAATCTTGATCATTAAGTTGGGGCGATCGATAACTTTATAATAGCGACGAGCTTCTTCAATAGTGCTATCATCGGTACTCTTAGCTAGACTTGGCGGGACTTCGATACTGACATAGCCGTCCAAACCATCACTCTCTTCATATATGGGCATGAAAATATCACAGGCGTTGCGAATATCAGTAAAAATTAGATCTTCGTAGATTTCTTGAACTGATTTATTTGCTTTGATTCCAGCTTCGATTGCCGCATCGTAGATTTTGTTTCCAGCGATCGCTTTTTCAAAGATTGCGGGGTTGGAGGTTATCCCTCTAATCCCTTTGTCGGCGATCAATTGTTTTAATTCTCCCGATTTAATAATGTCACGGCTTAAGTTATCCATCCAGATACTTTGACCGTACTGATTTTCAATTTCTAAAATGGGGTTTTGGGTAGACATAAATTAATCTTCCTCCTGGTAATATTTCATGATTAAAATTAGTGATTAAACTAAACTTTTCGCTTCAGAATCACGACGCGCTTGATCTTGAATAAAAGACTCAACTAGCTTTACATCCTCTGTGCTGCCAATGACTAAAGGAGTCCGCTGGTGTATTTCTGCTGGTACTACGCTCAACAGCCTTTCCTTACCAGTACTGGCACTGCCTCCTGCTTGTTCAGCTAAGAAAGCTAAAGGTGCAGATTCATACAGTAGCCTTAATTTTCCTGCGGGGTTTTTATCAGTTCCAGGATAGAGAAACACGCCACCCTGTAATAAGATACGGTGAAAATCTCCCACCAACGCCCCGCTATAGCGAGAAGTATAGCCATCGTGACGATGAACATAGCGGATGTATTCGCGAATTGATTCGTCCCACTGCCAGTAATTTCCTTCGTTGACGCTGTATACAGGGCCATGTTGGGGAATGGTAATATTTTCTTCGGCTAAAATAAACTCTCCTAAGCTGGGGTCAAGAATAAACGAGTGAACCCCTTTACCTATGGTATAAACCAATACTGTAGAAGGACCGTAGAGAACATAACCCGCGCCTATTTGGCGATCGCCATCCTGCAATAAGTCTTGGGCTTTGCCATCGAGATCGTCCCCTTCCTGCTGGCGCAGAGAAAAAATCGAACCAACATTCAGGTTAATATCGACATTGGAAGAACCGTCTATCGGGTCATATAAAAGCGTATAGCGTCCTATCGGGCAATTTTCGGGAATGTAATATGGTTTTTCCATCTCTTCTGATGCCAAGCGACAAACCAAGCCACTTTGCTTTAAAACGGAGATAAAGACATCATTGGCATAGATGTCCATTTTCTTAACTGATTCTCCCTGAACGTTAGTTTCGCCAGTAAAACCTAATACCCCTGCCATTAAGCCTGCCCTGCTTAAATGGCGACTGACGAGTTTAGCTGCCAAAGCAATGCGATTCATAATTGCGCTAACGTCTTGTGCCTGGGTATTAAAGTCAGGGAATTGTTGTAATACGTGCCGAGACAGAGTTTGGCAATCCCTATCTAGGCTATATTCGGGAATGGCAGCTTGGTCAAAATTTTCCATGGGATTATTAATCTTTTTAAGCCTGTATTTTTTGCTTACCTCTGACCAATATTCACAATATGTTTGAGAACAAAAGGTTGATCCATTGACCGCCGAAGGTGGTCACAAAAGCGGAAAGTTCTAGAGTATCACTGTGAATTTACTAGACTCTATATCATTCATCTTAGGAAGAGATTTTCAGCCCCTGCCAGAAGCTTAAGACTAGCTTTAGCTTAGCGAGTTTTTTGCTGCTTATGATACAAACTGCTCAAACTTCGAGTTTCCAGCTTCAATTGATATTGATTACCAACTAATCAATATCAATTGATTGGGGGCGATCGCGATTATAAGGAGTTGTAGAATTATTATTGACCGAGCTGTATCCTTGTTTTTCTAACCATTGAGATAAAGGTTCTTCGTTGAGATTGAGATGCAAAACACCACTGGCAAAACCACTAACAAAAGCAATTGGCTGTTGAATAAATTTTTGTAGGGCAGGTGTTAATTCGCTTAAAAACATAACTGGAACAATTATTAAGGTTATTTTTAAAAATTCTAGCGCGTCTGACCTTGCTCAAGCCAAAAGCCAGCAAATCTGAGGCAAGCTAATTTAGTTAAGACGTATTATTTATAGTATCTTGAACTGGGGCGCCGAAATATCTGAAACTAGCTACCAACAACCGAAAATGAGCAACAACTATCGGATCGAAAAAGACTCGATGGGGTCTAGAGAAATACCAGCTGATGTTTATTATGGGATTCAGACGTTAAGAGCAATCGAAAACTTTGGGATCAGTGGAATTAAACCTTTGGCAACTTATGTTGATGCCTGTGTGTTAATCAAAAAAGCTACAGCGATCGCCAACGGCGAGTTAGGCTGTATCGACCATCAAATTAGTCAGGCAATAGTTCAAGCTGCGGATGAAGTCTTAAACGGTAAATTACGCGAACAGTTTGTAGTTGATGTTTATCAAGCTGGGGCTGGCACATCTCATCATATGAACGTCAATGAAGTATTGGCAAATCGAGCTTTAGAAATTTTAGGCGATGAAAAAGGCAACTATCGCCGCGTCAGTCCAAACGATCATGTTAACTATGGTCAGTCTACTAATGATGTAATTCCTACTGCGATTCGAGTTGGCGCATTACTCGCCTTAGATCGAACTCTCAATCCAGCTTTATCAAACGCGATCGCCGCCATGGAGCAAAAAGCGAATGAGTTTCAAGATATTGTTAAATCTGGTCGTACCCATATGCAAGATGCTGTTCCTGTGCGTTTAGGAGCAGGATTCAAGGCTTGGGAGCAAATTTTACGAGATCATCAACGAAGAATTAAGACTGCTGCTAGAGACTTGTATGATTTAGGTTTGGGAGGGAGTGCCACAGGAACAGGATTAAATACTCATCCACAATATCGTCATCGGGCTGCTGAATTATTAGCCGAGTTTATTGGCAAGCCTTTGCAACCAGCACCACATTTAATGGCAGCAATGCAGAGCATGAGTCCTTTTGTTAACGTTTCGGGTAGCTTGCGTAACTTGGCGCAGGATTTGGTCAAAATTTCCCATGATTTGCGCCTTATGGATTCTGGCCCACAAACAGGATTTAAAGAAATACAGCTGCCCGCAGTTCAGCCAGGGTCATCAATTATGCCAGGGAAATACAACCCCGTAATGGCAGAAATGACCTCAATGGT
>JBHJNW010000066.1:0-8588 GCA_050330395.1 Pleurocapsa sp. | reverse complement strand
AGCAATTTAGGGTTTAAGCTGGCAGTAGAGCTAAATTCTTCTTCATAAGGCAAGTGGCTATTTTGCTCTCTAGCCTAGCTCATCAACTTTAAGCTAATGGATTAAAGTGCGATCGCATTTTCAATGTAGAGGATTTGGGTCAGGCGATCGCCAATAATGTAAGCTCACCCACGCGCTTTTAGCCGTGGGTGAGCTTACACGCACCAATAGAAACCCAAGTACTATGAGAAGTTCCATCTGCCTCGTAGAAAAATTCTTTCTTCCAGATCGGTGCATTATGTTTAAGAGTGTCGATCGCATAACGACAGGCAGCAAAAGCTTCGCCACGATGGGGACAGCCTACGGCGACTATGACGCTAATTTCGCCAATTTTTAGCTTGCCGACTCGATGATGAATTACAATCCGATTGGCATCTTGCCATTGCTGACGAATCTTAGCCGCAATCGAATTAAAAACGGCGATCGCCATCGGTTGATAGGCCTGATATTCAAGATATTCTACGGCTTGACCCTCTGTCTGATTGCGTACTGTGCCACTCATGACCACCACGGCACCGTTGGCTGGATCATCAGCCAAGTTATACACCTCGGCTAAAGACAAAGGTGCAATGGTAATAGCAAAACTATCGTTGGGATTAGTCTCAGTAGTTGGAGGAGGCGAACCTAGGTTAACCATGTTTAGTTATGTAGATCATATCATCTTCTTTAATCTACTTTACAAGATTAATAGCCATCAACGGAAATGGTTGAGCAACGCAGGATCGCTAACAGGGCGATATAAAATATTAGTTTTAATTATTGCTAATGCTGATTAAAGCTAATTAAGCATAACTGAGTAGTTAATTGGATCGAGATTTGGTTTCCCAATCAGGTAGAATGCTTCAGGGCGGTTTTATTGAGTTTAAAAAAACTTGGATTAATCACCGATCCTAGAAGCTTTTCACTTCTGGACATAGATCATCGTTGTAAATTGGCTAGTTTAGTATTCGGAGAATTTTATGGACTTATCTCTTATACCTGCACAACCTAAACCTGGTGTAATTAATGTTTTAATTGAAATTCCTGGCGGAAGTAAAAATAAATATGAATTCGATAAAGACATGAACGCCTTTGCCTTAGATCGCGTTTTGTTTGCCTCAGTCAAATATCCTTATGACTATGGATTTGTACCTAATACTCTGGCTGATGATGGCGATCCATTAGATGGAATGGTCATGATGGATGAACCTACTTTTCCTGGATGCGTAATTGCGGCTAGACCCATTGGCATGTTAGAAATGATTGACGGTGGCGATCGCGATGAAAAAATTCTCTGTGTTCCCGCCGAAGATCCCCGTTATAAAGAGGTTAAATCTCTTAAAGATCTTGCTCCCCATCGCCTAGAAGAGATTGCCGAATTTTTCAGAACCTATAAAAATCTGGAAAAGAAAGTAACTGAAATTCAAGGCTGGAAAGATGTAGATGCAGTTACACCTTTAGTGGAAGAGTGCATCAAAGCCTATAAATAATTAGGATAGTTATATTTGGTAGGTCAGAATATTTTTACTTAGTTCCTCCTACCAAAATGTTTTGGTAAATTAATTCCTAAAATATTGCTATGCTTGTCAAATCAACTACCCGTCACGTTCGCTTATATAGTGCCGAAGTAAAGGACAATGAGTTAATTCCTAGCGATAATGTCTTGACTCTAGATATTGACCCAGACAATGAGTTTAACTGGAGTGAAGATACACTACAAAAGGTTTATCGTAAATTTGATGAACTGGTAGAGCAGAACAATGGTGAAGATTTAAGCGACTATAATTTGCGCCGTATTGGATCTGATCTAGAGCATTTTATTCGCTCTTTGTTACTCAAAGGTGAAATTAATTATAATTTGGGTGCGAGAGTTCGCAATTACAGCATGGGTCTACCACGCATGGAAAGCCCTGATACTGAAGGGAAATACCATTAGTTCTGAACGAATATCTTCATCAAAAGCATTTTCTAGAGCAATGTCCCAATCGGCGATCGCCTTTTAATGTTGTTGTCAGTCTTCAGATATCAAGCTCGATTGCAGTGCAATTGATAATCATCTAATACCCTGTCCTCTGGCGGACAGAGTATTAGATAGTTAACCTATATTATTTAAAACCGCGCTTAAAACAGCTTATTTTATTGCCTGAAGCCAAAGGTTTTTTGGCGTTACCCATTAAATAATGCTTTGTGAAGTAAACTCAACAAAGTTAACTTAAGAACAGACTAAAAAAGTATGCAGTCAGCCGCGTGTTTTATTTTTGCTTTTATCTTTGGCAGCTTTCTGGAGTACTGGGTTCACCGTTTTATGCACATCTACCCGAAATTTGGGAACGGAATTACGGCTCATTATGGTCATCATCGTAGCAATACAAGCAAAGGATTTTGGCTAGATTGGCTAGATTTTAGTTTGGTATCTTTATTGGTATTACCAGCTTTTATATTTTCTCTATCTTTTGGAATAATCATGGTATTGGGTACAGTCGCCTTCGCTGCTTTTGCCTCTTACGCCCATCAAATACAGCACAACCAGCCGCATCAATGCTTTTGGATGGAAATGCCGCTTCATTACGTTCATCACCGTCATAATCAATGGGACAGTAATTTCGGTTTGGCTATTGATTGGTGGGATCGGCTATTTGGAACTTATAAACCTGTCAAGTGGCTTAATGAAGAGCAATTGAATGGAGCAAAATTAGCGTCTTTAGCCAAGTAATGTAATTAGTTTGGAATTATACAATTCCTAGCTGTATGCTACAGCACTGCGATGATCGATTAGAGAACTAGGTTCAATTACACCTTTTTCGGTGATAATGGCGCTGATTAAATTGGCAGGAGTAATATCAAAAGCAGGGTTATAAAATTCTACTCCTTCAGCACAGATCTCAGTGTTGCCAATCTTCGCTATTTCTGTCGCATCTCGTTCTTCGATGGGAATTTGATTACCGTGAGCTAGATCGAAATCAATGGTAGAAAAAGGCGCAGCAACATAAAAAGGAACTTTGTGCGCCTGAGCAGCGATCGCCAAAGCATAAGTGCCAATTTTGTTCGCAGCATCCCCATTGGCAGCAAGGCGATCGGCGCCTACCACTACCAGATCAATCATCTTGCGCTGCATACAATGAGCAGCCATACTGTCGGTAATCACGGTAACGGGAATTCCTTCTTGAACACATTCCCAGGCGGTTAATTTTGCCCCCTGTAACCGAGGACGAGTCTCATCGGCATATACTCTCTCTAAACGCTGCTCTCGCCAGGCAGAGCGAACTACCCCTAATGCAGTACCATACCCTGCCGTCGCTAATGAACCCGCATTGCAATGCGTCAGAATCCTAAGTTTTTGGGGTGTGGTTGGCAACACGCTCAAACCATAATCGCCGATCGCCTGACAAGTTGCCAAATCTTCTGCCTGAATCTCCTGGGCAGTTTTAAGTAGGATACTTTTGATTTCGGCAATGGTGCCAATTTGTTCGTATGCTGTTTTCAGCATTCGCGAGATCGCCCAGAATAAATTAACCGCCGTAGGGCGAGTTTGTCGTAATAAATTAGCAACCTGTTCTAAATGCTGGAGAAAATGAGTGCGATCGCTGGTTTCAATTTCTATTGCGCCCAAATACATTCCATAAGCTGCTGCTACCCCAATAGCTGGCGCACCTCTAACAATCATGGTTTTAATTGCCTGTGCCATGTCTGAGCTACGGTCAATCACAACATAGCTATATTCTCCTGGTAGACGAGTTTGATCGATAAGCAATACTTGGTTGTCTTGCCAAACTACAGGATAAATTTGATTTGAATTCATAGAAGCGTTATTAATAGTCTAATTGGTTTTTATATATTCTATTGCTTCAAGCAAAGCATCAAGCATTACTTCAAAACTATCATCGGTGAAGCGAGGCAAAGTTAATAATCCCGATGGTTCTAAAGTGACAATAAATCAATAATCGGTTTGGCTGCTAACCCTGGTACTGCTGTACTGCCAAAATGCTCAATCCGAGTGATGAAAGTCGTGTCTAAAACCTTGCGGATGCGTGTAACTTCCTCTTGGAAAAGCAGTTGCCAAACAGGATTGTGTTCAACAATAATTATCTCATCCATTGATAAATTAACTTGCTAGCGATTTATTAAGCATAAAGTAACCGTCCTTTGGGAGTAGGAATAGAACGTCCTAACTTTTCAGCGGTTTCAATCCATTCTTGGATAATAATTTCGGCATTAGTTACAGCTTCAACGTAAGTTTGACCATCTGCCATACATCCAGGTAATTCTGGGACTTCTACAATAAAAGCGGAATCAGGTTCACTCCAATAAATAATTAATTCATACTTAATCGACATCACTATCTCCTAAACGATATTTCACAATTAGATTTCTAATTTGCTTAATTTGATAACCCTTAGCTTGACTATTTTTGGGTTGGATATTAATGATTTCTTCTACATTATCTTTAGTAAGAATATAGTGATCGCCTCTGATTCGTTCCTCAAAACCCATTTTCTTAAGTAGCTGGCGAAGTTCGGAAAATTTGATGTTGTGATCAGATGTTCCTGTAAGAATCTTTTGTAGCAGTTTTTCGTATTTGCCCATTCCTTACCCAAACACCAATTATAAATTTGCAAAATAAAAGATGACTACTCATTATCTACAATCGTTTTTATATATTCTATTGCTTCAAGTAAAGCATCAAGCATTACTGCAAAACTATCATCGCTGGAGCGAGGTAAAGTTAATAATCCAGCTTGTTCTAGGCTAATAAAGCCAACAATTGCTGAATTTACCATTCGCATAATGTCGATTAATTTGCTTTTGCTTAAGTTTTGAGAATCTAACAGAGTTTTAAACAAAGCTTGCGATTCTTGAATCACAGCAGCCGATTCTGGATCGTTTGGCTGTAATTGAAACTGCATCATTACTTGAAATAGCCCAGGATGCGATCGCGCAAAATCTCGACTAGCAAATCCACCAGCTTTTAAAAAAGCACGAGGTTCTTTTATACTTGCAGTTTTCTGACTTAATTCAGCGAAATAAAGTTTATATATCGCTAATGCCACCGCCTTTTTTAATTCTGTATTTCCTTGAAGATGTTTATAAATAGCGGGGGGTTTAATACCCAATTCCCTCGCAACACGATTTACGCCTAACGCTGATGCTCCCTCTTTCTCAATACAGGCGATCGCAGCTTCAATTACGTCTTTTCTAGTTAGGGAATTTTCTTTGGTTGGACGACCCATTTTCATTGAACATTAAACATCGATCATTTAAAATTTTGTAGATTTAGTTAATATAATTAACTAAATTGAATTTACTATATTTGATTATCAACGATGGATCTTGTATTTGCTACAGCGAGTCAGCTTGCACAAATGATTCGAGATAAAGAAGTTTCGGCGGTAGAAGTTTTAAATGCTTATCTAGAGCAAATTGCCAAGCATAACGGTAAAATTAAGGCGATCGCGACTTTAGATACAGAGAAAGCAAAACAAAGAGCAAAAGAAGCTGATGAAGCTTTAGCCAGAGGTGAAAACTGGGGATTACTACATGGTGTTCCCGTCACGATTAAAGACACTATGGAAACGTCAGGCTTGCTTACTACCGCAGGCTATCAACCTTTAAAAAATTATATACCTCAGCAAGATGCTACCGTAGCAGCGAGATTAAAAGCAGCAGGAGCAATTGTTTTGGCTAAAACTAATCCAGCCAAGCTAGCAGGGGATTATCAAACGAACAATTCGGTATTTGGACGAACTAATAATCCTTGGGATTTAAGCTGTACGGTAGGTGGAAGTAGTGGTGGTTCAGCAGGTGCGATCGCTGCTGGGTTTTCGCCTTTGGATCTTGGTAGCGACATTTCGGGTTCGATACGTCATCCAGCCCATTGCTGCGGTGTTTATGGCTTTATGCCTACAGATCGCCGAGTTCCTACTACAGGACATATTCCCGAATTACCAGGAAAACCGAAGCACATTCGCCATTTACTTAGGATAGGGCCTTTAGCCCGTTCTATCAAGGATTTACAGTTATGTTTTTCTTTAATTGCTGGGGCAGACATTAGACAGCCAGAAATTCCACCTGTTGCTTTAGATCGACCAACGGATAAAAAACTAACTGATTTGCGAATTGCTTGGACTTATGGTGTTGATTTTTTACCCGTAAGTAAAGATACGCGATCTTGTCTTCAAACGGCAATTAACAGCTTATCCAATGCTGGTTGTTATATGGAACAATGTAATCCTATCGATCTCGATTGGTCAGAAGCTTTAGCTATCTATAGTGCTATGGCGAGTTACGAGTTATTTACCTCTGCTTCTAGACTGGGTATTTTATCGGGAATGTGGATGGGAATTACTACAGAATTTGCTGCACGTACCAAAACCACTTTTAAATCGGGTACGCCTTTAGCTAAAAAGGGGAATCTGGCATTTCCTCCCAGCCTGGCAAAATACAATACCGTCTTGACTCATCGAGATCGCATTATGACCCAAATGGATCGCTTTATGAATGATTGGGATGCGTGGATTTGTCCTGTATCCATAACTCCTGCATTTCCCCATTGTAATTTTGCCAGTTCAATTGAAGTTGATGGCATCAAGTATCCTTATCTTTTAGCTTGTGGTGGTTACACTATGCCTTTAAATTTAACAGGTAGTCCTGTAGTAGTTATTCCCATCGGACAAAGCAAATCAGGATTGCCTATCGGAGTACAAATAGTAGGGAAAAGATGGCGAGACATGGAACTATTAGCGATCGCCAAAAAGCTCGATGAAATAGCTGGCGATTTTCTACAGCCAAACTTGTAAATAAAAGTAATTAGATCAGCATTAATTAAATTAATTTTCTTGATTTCAAATCATCAATAAGGCAATTGTTTCAATAGCTCATTAGTTCTATCCGCACCAGCGATATTACCTTGAGAAACAAACAATTCTTTAGCCCGTTGTAAATTTGAGCGCGCTGCTTTGTTATCTCTCAATTGCATATAGATTAGACCTCGATTGCCGTAAGCTTCAGCTAAGTTAGGATCGAGTAAGATTGCTTGATTAAAGTCAGCCAGTGCTAATTCAAGTTTTCCTTTTTAAAAACTCAACAATGCTATGATTAATGTACTCGTTTAAGTACAGACATGGAAATTATTAATTTTACAGAAGCTAGGAAAAATTTTAAAAGCGTCTTGGATAGAGTAACCGAAGATGTAGACTGTACTGTAGTTGTAAGACGAGAAAGTGACGATGCAGTAATCATGTCAAAGCAGCATTATGATTCAATCATGGAAACATTGTATTTATTGCGATCGCCTGCTAATGCCAAACATTTAATCGAAGCGATCGCTGAAGACAAAACAGGACAAGTCGAATATCACGATTTGATTGAGGATTAGTAATAGTGCGTGATTTGGCTTGGGGCAGTAAAGCATGGCAAGACTACATTTACTGGCAGAGTCAAGACAAAAAGACTCTTAAAAGAATCAATAAGCTAATTCAAAATACCTTAGTTACCCCGTTTGAGGGCATTGGAAAACCAGAATCATTGAAGGAAGACCTTTCTGGTTACTGGTCGAGAAGGATAGATGAAACTAATCGCTTAGTATATCGAGTAGATGATGAATATATTAAAATAATTTCTTGTCGCTATCATTATTAGCTTTCAAGTTTGCCAAACGAAAGAACTAACAACCGATCAAAAGACAAATATAGATGGGGTTATTGACGATCGCCAAGATCATTAACCAAGTAGCTAGCAATCTTTAACATCCAAACTTGTAACTAATAGCTTTTTTGGTTTTCGTTAGAATCGATCTAATAGCAATCAAAACGATAAAAGCGATCGCATTACTAATGAAGCAAATAACAACAGTTAAAAGTACATCTGGTTGGCTGAGAACTATTCGCCAGATAGATTCTATTTTACGCCCTTTGGAATTTTTAGAAAAACGTAATCAGAAGTATGGAGACTTTTATCAGGTAACGTTTAAAAATTCTCCGCCAACGATTGTGACTAGTAATCCCAAGGCGATCGAGGATCTTTTTACTGCTTCTCCCGATAAGTTTGAAGTTGGTAGGGGCAATAAAATGTTGAGCTTTCTAGTGGGAAATAATTCTTTATTATTGTTAGATGGTAAAGAACATAGAAATCGCCGACGCTTATTGATGCCTCCTTTTCATGGCGAATCTCTGCAAAAATGTAGTGAGCAAATTGTTGATATAACTAATAAGGTTTGCGATCGCCTAGATACAAATAAGCCTTTTAAAGTTCGTTCGTTGATGCAAGAAATTACGATGAGAGTAATTTTGAGTGTGGTATTTGGTATTGATTCTGGAGAGAGATATGACCGACTACGAGAGTTATTAACTACACTTTTAGAAACATTTAATAATCCTTTAAATTCAAGCTTAATATTTTTTCCTTTCTTACAAAAAGACTGGGGTAAATTTAGTCCTTGGGGTAGATTTTTACTATTACAACAAGAAATTAAAACTTTAATTTATGCAGAAATAAAAGAAAGACGAGAATTATTAGCTTCAGGAAATTTAGAAACTAAAGATATTTTCAGTCTATTGCTATTAGCAAAAGATGAA
>JBHJNW010000065.1:0-45221 GCA_050330395.1 Pleurocapsa sp. | reverse complement strand
TTTCCTCTGACACCTCTATAATTTCATGATTTAACCCACAATTATTCCTTATTCAGATTAGTTCTCTCTTAAAAACAGAGAACTAAATCCCGATTTTTTCCAAAATGAGAATTGCTGTCAGTAAATATTCTTGTTCTGGTGATTGGTCAGAAAAGGTAGACTGATATTAAACCTACAACGTTCTTTTATGACTGCTACTCCAATTAAACGCAATCACACTTTCTCTGTACCCGATGAGCTAGGACGCTTTGGTCCCTATGGTGGTAAATATGTTCCAGAAACTTTGATGCCCGCCTTAGCTGAATTGGAAACTGCTTACAATAAATACAAAAATGACCCTGAATTTACTCAAGAATTACAGGGGCTACTCAAAGATTATGTTGGTCGCGCTAACCCGCTTTATTTTGCCGAACGTCTCAGTCAGCATTATACTCGCCCCGATTTTCAACCTCAAATTTATCTTAAGCGGGAAGATTTAAACCACACGGGAGCGCATAAGATTAATAATGCTCTAGCTCAGGCTCTTTTAGCGATTCGGATGGGCAAAAAGCGGATTATTGCCGAAACAGGGGCAGGACAGCATGGAGTAGCTACCGCCACCGTCTGCGCTCGCTTTGGCTTGGAATGTATCATTTATATGGGCGTGGAAGATATGGAAAGACAAAAGCTCAATGTCTTTCGGATGCGTCTATTAGGGGCAACGGTGGAACCAGTTGCTGCTGGTACTGGCACGCTTAAAGATGCTACCTCCGAAGCAATCCGTGACTGGGTGACTAATGTCGAAAGCACTCACTATATTCTCGGTTCGGTAGCAGGACCTCATCCTTACCCCATGATGGTTAGGGATTTTCATGCTGTAATCGGTAAAGAAACCCGCCAACAGTGCGCTGAAAAATGGGGCGGACTTCCTGATATTGCGATCGCCTGTGTTGGTGGTGGTTCTAATGCAATGGGTCTATTTTATGAATTTGTTCCCGAACCTAGCGTCCGTTTAATTGGAGTGGAAGCTGCTGGCGAAAGTGTCGCTTCTGGTAAACACGCTGCTACCCTAACCGAAGGTCGTCCAGGAGTTCTGCATGGTGCAATGAGCTATCTTTTGCAAGATACACAAGGACAAATTATTGAAGCTCATTCGATTAGCGCTGGTCTAGATTATCCTGGTGTCGGTCCAGAACATAGCTACTTAAAAGATACACAACGAGCTGAATACTATGCCGTTACCGATACCGAAGCGATCGCCGCTTTGCGCCTCTTATCAGAACTAGAAGGTATTATTCCTGCCTTAGAAACTGCTCATGCTTTTGCCTATCTAGAGCAGCTTTGCCCTCAATTGACAGGAACTCAGCGAATTGTCTTTAATTGCTCGGGAAGGGGAGATAAAGACGTGGAAACCGTAGCTAAATACTTAGGTGATGAATTATAAAGATTCGAGAACGGTTAAATTCAATTTTTCTCTGCGTTAAAGAAATTATTCTGGACAGGCAACATACGATTGTACTACAATAAAAAGTACCAACCATATTGCCCAATTAAAAGCCGTGTATCGACTACAGATTTTTCTGCCAACGCCTCGATTAGTTAAAGCTACGGTCACTGTAGCATTAGTTATAGGTGGGGTCTTTTACTCAAGCTCTAGTGTTGCTTCTGAGGCAACTTCTCTTAAGCAAAACAGCATGATGACGGCAGCTAGCAGCAGCTCAGAAAAATCAGAATTTACAAATTTAGTGCAGCAGGTTCATCAACAAATTAATCAGTATCGCGGCTCTTTGAATCTTGCTCCTCTGAGTTTAAATGCTTTAATTAGTGAGCAAGCTAAAATTCACAGTCAGCAGATGGCTCAGCAGCTTGTGAAGCTTGGCCATCAAGGATTCGAGGCTAGAATTGAAGCTTTAGAAGCAGATCTAGCTGCTCGCAGCGCCGCCGAAAATGTGGCTTATAATCAAGGCTACCGCAATCCTGCCGATAGAGCCGTAATAGGATGGATTAAAAGCGAAACTCATCGACAAAACATTGTCGGTAACTATAATCTAACGGGTATTGGGATAGCCCAAAATCAACAAGGGGAATATTATTTCACACAAATTTTTATCTTGGAAAATTAGATTGGCAGTATGGTTTTAGACAACGTTCAAGTTTGTGATCAAGACTTAGACGCGGCTAGTTTAGCTCGTTATATGTCGGCTGAGGCGATCGCGATTGACACAGAAACTATGGGTTTAGCTCTAGGGCGTGATCGCTTATGTTTAGTACAGTTATGTGACGTTCAAGGTTTTGTTACCGCAGTTCGGATCGCCAAAGGACAAACAGCAGCACCTAACTTAGAAAAATTGCTGACGTCTTGGGACATTATCAAAGTTTTTCATTACGCTCGTTTTGACGTGGCGCAGTTTAAAGTAACATTTGGCATCGAAACCGCACCAATTTTTTGCACCAAAATCGCCAGTAAACTAGCTCGTACTTATACTTCTAATCACGGGTTAAAAAGTTTAGTCGCAGAACTAACAGGAGTGGAATTAGATAAACGCGCTCAAAGTTCTGATTGGGGAGATGCAGAAAATTTATCGAGAGAGCAGTATGATTATGCTGCTAACGACGTTCGTTACTTACTGGATGTTAAGGACAAACTAACGATGATGCTGAGACGAGAAGGACGTGAGCAATTAGCGCAACAGTGTTTTCAAGCAATACCTGTATTTGTTGCTTTAGATATACTGCAATTTCCCAATATTTTTGAACACCACTAAGTTAATCTTGGCGATTCTAGACTGAAGATAATTAGTCGACCTATTAAGATAATGGCAATTTCTCTCTTCTAAACCTGCTGAGTAAAATTTATTGGCGATCGCTTGGTAAGATTGTGCCACACCGTTTGCAAAACAAAGCATCAGGCTCATGGCGAGACAGTCCACAGCTAAGACATTTTTGCTCGACAAAATTGTTTGTCTTGACTACTTGCGCAATTAATTCACTTAGTTGCCAAGGAATAAATAATACTCCCGTGAAAATCATTAACACCGTCATCAATCTCCCCGCCTGAGATAAAGGCGTAACGTCACCATAGCCAACAGTAGTCATAGTTACGACCACGAAATAGAAAGCATCAAAAAAGTTCACTAAATGATTACTATTTATTTCATGCTCTACCTGATAAATTAGACCTGCGTAGACAAAAATTAACGTAAACAGGGTAAGAAAGATCCGCACAGAGACGATACTGTCTTCAATCTTGAAGCCTAAAATTTGTTTTTCAAACTGCCAAAATCGAACAACTCGCAAAATCCGAAACCAACGGAATACCCGAATAAAACGAATATCTGTCCAACCTATAAGTAAAGGTAAAATAGCAATTAAATCGACTACACCGAAAAAACTAAAGAAAAACTTCTGGGTATTTTTAGCTGTCCAAAGACGTAATAGATATTCAACGGCAAAGATAACTAAAATTACCAAATCTACAATTTCTAAACTAGACTTGAGCTGCTTGCCGATGGGATAGGTTTGGGCGACAAAAATAGCCGAAGATAGCAAAATTAAGCCAAATATGCTGAAGTTAGACCATAAACCAATATCGGTATTGGTATCTTCCAAATAAAAAGCGATCTTTTCTTTTAGCGATAAGTTTTTAAGCGATATTTTTTTGGTAGCTGATTTTTGTGGCACAACTGAATTTGATTGGCTCTTGATTAAATTCTCTAATAGGGAATAATTGCCCTGCCCAGTTAATTTTCTTTGCTAATGATAAAATTAATTTAAAAACCTTGCCCTAGCTTGAGCTGTAGTCTGCAATATTTCTGCTAAAGTTTGCCAATTTTCTTGCTCAATTAAGTCAATTATACGATCTAAATTATCTTGATACTGATAAAGCGATCGCAATAGCTCTAATCGATTATATTTTGCCATCATCATGCCTAATTCGGGATTTCCTCCACCTACCCGACTCGTATCTCGAAAGCCAGAACTAGCAAGTATTTGCGCCAACTGTAATGTATCGGGTGTTTCTTGTAGACAGGCTTCAATCAAACTTGCACTTACCATTACGGGTAGATGAGATATCCAGCTAACGGCGCGGTCATGAATTTGAGCATCGCAAACGTAAGGTACGGCCTTTAAGTCTCGCGCGATCGCTTTTAGTTTGGCTAAATTTTCTGGTTTAGTTTGTTCTGTCGGCGTTAAGACATAGGCTGCATTCCTAAACAAATCGGCTAAGGCTGCGTTGATACCACTTTCGGCTGTCCCTGCCATCGGATGTCCGCCAATAAAGTTTGACCATAGCTGACTACATTCTTGGACAATCGGCTGTTTTACTGAACCTACATCGGTAATGATCGTTTCAGAATCAAGGTGAGGGATGATTTGTTTAATCGTTGTGGCGATCGCTGTCATGGGAGTACAGACAATTACTAATTCCGTATCTTGTAGCAAATTCATTGAGGTACTGGCTTGATCGACAATACCTCTAGATAATGCAGTTTGACAAGTAACAGATTGACGAGATATGCCGACAATTTGATGTCCTTGCGATCGCAAATCTAAACCCAAAGAACCGCCAATTAAACCCAATCCAACAATACCGATTTTCATCGTCTATATCTATTTTTGAGCATTATATTCTAGTAAAACCTATTACCAATATTTATCTGACAAATTATTAAAGATCTGATTACTATTGCCTTATAGATTAAAAGCTATTTGGCTTGAATATATATTGTAAAGACTTGCAAACAAACAATTAAAAATATCTGACAATTACTAAGACAAGTTAAAGATTGTCAGGTAATCTTGGGGATCGTTTTAGGATGGCAATCAGCAATGAATAAATTAGGAGTATTTAGCATTAAGCTATTCTAAAGTTTAGTCAAGATCTACATTTATAAAATATCGGTTTAATACCATTGTTAAAGCTCAACTTTTAGCCAATAAATTAACCAAAAGCTTTTCTCTTCTCGCTCAAACATATTGCAATTATGTTTGAGCGCTAAAAATTGCTTCAATCAATGTTTACTGTTGCTGACGGTAATTTTTTAGTCTTTATATTGTTTTCAAGTCAACACCTATTTCAGGAGCATTTATGACCGCAACCGTCAATAGACAAACGCAGGGTAGCCAACAATCAGAAGGACGTAAAGAAAGTCCGCGTAAAATTGGCATTCCTAAAGAAATATACCCCAACGAATGTCGTGTCGCAGCAACTCCCAACACCGTTAAAAAACTACAAAAATTAGGTTTTGAAATTCTGGTCGAGAGGAATGCTGGTGCAGCTGCTAACTTTACCGATCATTCTTACCAAGAAGCAGATTGTCAAATCATTGACGATAAAGCTTCTCTTTGGTCACAGGCTGACATTATTCTCAAGGTACGCGCTCCTGAAGATTCAGAAATTGAGGTGATGCCCGAAGGTAAAACTATTATCAGCTTTATCTGGCCAGCACAAAATGAAGAATTATTAAACAAGCTAGCATCACGCAAAGCTACAGTTTTGGCAATGGATGCAGTGCCGAGGATTAGTCGCGCTCAGAAGATGGATGCCTTATCTTCAATGGCTAACATTGCGGGCTATCGGGCAGTTATTGAAGCAGCAAATAACTTCGGGCGTTTCTTTACTGGGCAGATTACCGCAGCGGGTAAAGTACCTCCTGCGAAAGTAATGGTAATTGGTGCTGGTGTTGCAGGTTTAGCAGCGATCGGTGCCGCTAGAAGCCTGGGTGCGATTGTCAGGGCTTTTGATACTCGCCCTGTGGTTAAAGAACAGATAGAAAGTCTGGGTGCAGAATTCCTCGAACTAGAGTTTGAAGAAGACGGTAGTGGCGCTGGTGGTTATGCCAAAACCATGAGTAAAGAGTTTATCGATGCAGAAATGGCGTTGTTTAGAGAACAGGCCAAAGAAGTTGATATTATTATTACTACCGCATTAATTCCAGGAAGACCAGCACCTAAACTCATTTTGACCGACATGGTAGAAATGATGAAGGAAGGTTCGGTAGTAGTAGATTTAGCTGCCGAACAAGGTGGGAACTGTGAGGTAACTAAGCCTAACGAGATCTACAAATACAACGGCGTAACTATTATCGGCTTGACTGACTTACCTAGCCGTATGGCTGCGCAGTCAAGTCAGCTATACGGTACAAACTTATGGCACTTGCTCAAAGATATGGGTGGGGCGGAAGATTATCAAGTAGATTATGAAGACCAAGTAGTTCGTGGTGCGCTAATTGTCCATGAAGGCAAAGTAACCTGGCCCCCACCAAAAATTGAAAACCCTTCTCCTACTCCTCCACCCAAGGCAAAAGCTGTCATAACCCCTGTTACTGAGAAAGAGAAAAAATCGAATAGCGGTATTTTTTGGGTAATCTTAGCTGGTTTAGCTTTACTCGGAATTGGTATTGGTGCGCCGACTTCTTTCTTGTCTCATTTTACTGTCTTTGTCTTAGCCTGCTTTATTGGCTATCAGGTAATTTGGAACGTTTCTCCGGCACTGCATACTCCTTTAATGAGCGTGACTAATGCCATTAGCGGCATCATTATTTTGGGTGGTATGTTGCAAATCTCTGGAGAAATAACTTCCCCCTCCGTAATTTTAGGCGCGATCGCTATTTTGGTCGGAACAATCAACATTTCTGGTGGCTTCCTCGTTACCCAACGGATGTTGAAAATGTTCCAAAAGTAAGGGCGAAGGGCCCTTCGCCCTTATCAATACACATACATCATCATGTTCATGTAAGGGCGATTCGCCCTAAAGGACTAGCTCCGCGTCGCGAATCGCCCCTACGATTCATCTTCACGAAATAAATTCATGTCTAATAATCTTGTGGCGGTTGCATATATTGCAGCCAGTGCCTTATTTATCCTCAGCCTGGGGGGATTATCCAACCAGGAAACAGCCCGTCGAGGTAACTTATTCGGAATTATTGGCATGGCGATCGCCTTTGTCGCCACTGCCCTCAGCGCACAGGTCAACGGTTACGGAGTTTTGATTGCGGCGATCGTTCCTGGGGCGATCATTGGCTCAATTCTTGCTGCTAGAGTCGCCATGACTTCTATGCCAGAACTTGTAGCGATTCTTCATAGTTTTGTCGGTTTAGCTGCTGTATTGGTTGGTTTGGCTACCTACTTGCAGCCTGAAAATACTCTAACTGGTGTTGAAGCTACCATTCATGAACTAGAAATCTATATTGGTGTCTTTATTGGTGCTGTTACCTTTGCTGGTTCCGTAGTAGCCTTCGGTAAACTAAATGGTTCTTTTGGTAGCAAACCCCTAATGTTACCTGCTCGTCATTTAATCAACATCGCTTTGCTAGTTGGTTCAGTTGTTTTGGGCGTACAGTTTATGGGAACAGCCGACGGCTTGCAGCCTCTATTAATTATGACTGGATTGGCTTGTGTACTAGGTTTTCTTCTAGTCATGGGTATTGGTGGCGCAGATATGCCTGTAGTTATTTCTATGCTCAATAGCTACTCAGGTTGGGCTGCTGCTGCTGCTGGCTTTATGCTCTCCAATGACGTACTGATCGTTACTGGTGCATTAGTTGGTAGCAGTGGGGCAATTCTTAGCTACATTATGTGTGAAGCGATGAATCGTTCTTTTATTAGCGTTATCTTGGGCGGTTTTGGTGAAGGCGCTGCTGCTACCCCTACTGGTGAGGCAAAACCGATGGGCGAAGCTACGGCAACTAATGTTGAAGAAGTGGCAGAATTACTTAACGATGCCAAAAGCGTGGTGATCGTACCTGGTTACGGTATGGCGGTTGCTCAAGCACAGCATTCCGTTTCTGACATTACTAAAATTTTGCGCAAGCAGGGCAAAGAAGTCCGTTTCGGTATCCACCCAGTAGCTGGCAGAATGCCTGGACACATGAACGTATTATTAGCAGAGGCTAATGTCCCCTACGATATCGTGTTAGAAATGGATGAGATTAACGATGATCTATCTAATACTGATGTTGTCTTGGTAATTGGTGCAAACGACACCGTTAACCCCAGCGCACTAGACGATCCTACTAGCCCTATTGCAGGTATGCCTGTAATGGAAGTTTGGAAGGCTCAAAATGTAGTGGTAATGAAGCGCAGTCTGGGTATTGGTTATGCAGGGGTAGATAATCCATTGTTCTATATGGATAACAATCAAATGTTATTCGGCGATGCGAAGCAAAATGTTAGCGCGTTGTTAAATGAGTTGTCTAAGACTGAGAAGGAATTGGTTGCTGCTTAGTTGAAGCTTGAGTTATTTTTGAATCCTCCTAATTTTGGGGGGATTTTTTTTGTCTGCGCGCAAAGACGTTTATCCCGCTTAGTTTGGGGCTAATACTAAATCCTGTTTGGATAGAACACTTTCAGGTTAGGTAAGCACCACGCATGGTATAACATCAGAAGTCAGCCCCAAAGGGTACACTCAATGCGATAAGTGCAAGCCGCTTCGCACTTGTCCTTAAGCCAATGAGGATAAAGTCAGAACAGTTATAGCTACTTTAAGTTTCATAAAGTGATTTCTCAATATAACCGAGAGGGAGCTATAGCTATTGAAACAAATGGCTAAGGAATTAATTTATTAGTCAAGGCTACTGCCCCACTAATAATTTTGGCTAAAGCCGAAGGTGCTTCTAGAGGTAGATTATGTCCACCAGAGACAACAACCTTAGTTGCATTGGGCATAGCTTCGTACTGCTTATTTAAGTCTTCGATACGGTTGAAGTTGCTTTTGTCTCCATAAACGAGGGTAATTGGTACTTTGATTTTTTTGAGTAATTTTAAGTAGCGCGATCGCCCGATCCCATTGAGACTAATACCAGCCCTGGTACGTAATAAAGGTTCCCAACGCCATCTCACACCGCCTTCACAGGGTTCGGTAATTCTTTCGGCTAACATCATGGCTAGGGAAAGAGAAATTGCTGGAGTAGCTTTGCATAAACGTTCTGCTGCTGCTTCTACATTAGGAAATACAGGATGTTCTGGAGGCGCAGCCATCGAATCTAGCTGATTTGCCAAAGTAGTTGTGGGATCTTCATCTTCATTAAGAGTAGGTAAAATAGTCTCTACCAAGACGATGTTTTTGATTCTTTGGGGTCTAATAGTGGCAAAAATTGCGCCCAAAACCGAACCTAATGAATGCCCTACTAAAATAAAGGCTTTTCCTGCTAGATTTTCGACAATAGCATCAATATCCCCCAAAAAGTCGATCAGATTGTACGAACCACCTTTGCCGACGCGATCGCTTCTACCGTGTCCTCGTAAGTCTGGGGCAATTACCCGATAACCTTTTTGGGCTAGGCGAATTGCCACTTCTGACCAAGCTGCACCCTGTTCTAAAATGCCGTGTAAGCAGAGTACTAAAGGTCCTTCTTCTGGCCCCCAGGTACACAAGCAGATTTTTAAACCTCTAATGGTAATTAAGGTTTCTTCCATCAGTAAATCGACAACATCAGTGTTGGCTTCATAGGGGAGTTCATATTGAAGCTGTCTGGCTAGCTGTTGTGTATAAGTGCCTAAAATGGCTGGCAGCTGAATATCTTGCCAAGTTTTGGCTAGTCGGGCATCAATCTTTTGGTGATTGAGGAAGTTAGGATCGCCTAAAGACATTGCGGTGTCACTTACACCATCAGTCAAGCGATCGCCTTGGTAGGGAGTTAAAACTGCTTGCTCAAAGGGAATCTCCAGGAAGTTACAGATATCCGTTAATACTTCTTGGGGCTTGCTGACCAAATCCTCATAATAAATTAGATGATAGCGTTCGGGGTCGATTTCTTGAGCAAAGTCAAGAATGTTTTGGTTGCTGTCGCGCCAAATTAATTCCGCTAGCTGATAAGGATCGGAGTTGCCGCCTACTAGCTTGTCCATTCGCATCCGCGCAAATGATTCGATTACTGAGTAAGGATGACGCACTAGGTGAATGTATTTAGCACCTTTAAAGATAGTTTCGGCTCTTTCTAAAGTTTTACGGTTACTGGCATAGGTAGGTGACTTATCGACTACGAGGCGATCGCCCGCTAACTGCTGTAACTGATGGTAAACTTCGGCAACGGAAGCATTTTTAGCAGTTAACTCCTCAATTAATGCCTGACTTTGGGCTGCATTAATACTTTTTAACGCCATAAAAGCCCGTTTTAAACCTTCTCCTAACTGAGAAATACCTAATTCTTGTTCTCGCTGAGCCATGCTATCAAAAGGCAGTAGGTGCAATTCGGGAGGTGAGAATAAGCTAGAATGTCCTGCCAACATAACTCGCAATAGGGTTGAACCAGAACGAGGACTAGAGAGGATAAAGGCAGCAGGAGGTAGTTTGTCCGTTAATAAATTAATTTTTGGCGCATGACTGGATTTTTTAGTCGATTTAACTGTTTGTTCATGAGCTTTAGCAAATTCTGTTGCTAAATACGCCGCTAAGTTGTCGATTCGAGGGCGTTCATAAAACTCTCTGGGATAGAGAATTAACTGAAGATCGGTTTTTAGCTGGTTGATCGCTTCCATCACCATTAAAGAATCCATGCCCAGATCGAGCAAACTATCGTTGAGGGATAAATTGTCTGGCTGAATCTGAAGTATTTCGGCGATCGCCTTTTGGAGATATTGAGTTAGATATTCTGGACGTTTTTCAGTCGAGATGGCGAGTAATTCTTGATAGATCTGCGTCTTAGTTTTATCTTCTGGCGAGGTGACTAGCTGAGAGAAATAATTAGACTGTTGCAAATAAGGAAATTGTTGACTCAACTTTTGCCAGTCTGCACTGATTACTCCCATCTGAGTTAATGCCGATTCAGTAGTTAGCAACTGCTCTAAAGCCGCTAACCCATTTTGAGGCTCAATGAAATTCACCCCTTTGACGTTAAACCCTTGCTTAACTGCCATACCACTATCTTTCCAAGCACCCCAATTAATACTTAAGGCAGGTAAATTGAGACTACGGCGATAACGGGCGATCGCATCTAAACCTGTATTAGCTACGCTATAGTTACTTTGTCCTGGCGAACCAATCATCGAAGCGACAGAAGAAAACAGGACAAAGAAGTCTAGCTCGATATCTTTGGTGAGAAAATGTAAATTCCATGCACCGCTAACCTTAGGTGCAATCACTCGCTCGAATCTCGCCCAGGTTTGCCTTGGTAACAAACCATCATCTAATATTCCCGCCGCGTGAATAATTCCCTTGATTGGCGATGAGGAGATAATATTTTTTAGCGCATCATAATCGGTAACATCAACCTGAATGGGCTGAACGATAACGCCCTGCTGTTCTAATTTGTTGATCGCCTGTTTGGCCTGTGCTGAAGGTTGGCTTCTTCCCAGTAGCAATAGCTGTTTAGCACCTTTCTCGGCTAACCACTGAGCAACCTGTAAACCCAACGAACCTAATCCTCCTGTAATTAGATAAGAAGCATCAGGATTTAATTTTAGGGTTTTATGGGAGTTGCTCCCTGATGCTTTTTGCAAACGAGGTACATATGATTTTTCTGGGCGTATTGCCACGCGATCTTCTTTACTGTTAGCGGCAATAACTTCCAGTACGCGATCGGCTTCATTATCAGCAGGTTTGCTAGCCAGATCGAGAATACCACCCCAATACTCAGGATGTTCGAGCGCGATCGCATTAGCCAATCCCCAGAGACAGCTAGAAGCAACGACATCACTACCTAAATTCTGCTCAAGTTGATTTCCTCTAGTAGCTAGCCAGATCGGCGCATTGAGCGAGTTGGCTGACAAAGCCTGAATCAGATTTAAAATATTGCTACAGTGTTGCTGCTGATAGTTATTTATGGCTGTAATGGTTTCTGTTTGAGGATGATCTAAGCCTGTCAGATAAATAATTCTGTCTAGGCTGTGATGTTTGCTCAATATCTCGGTTAAATTAGCTGAATCAAGATGGCGATCGCTAATAACAGTACAGTGCTGCTGTTGGATTAATTTAGCGGCAAGCTGCTTACCTAAGCCACTCTCATCGGCAAAAATGAGCCAACTGCAATCGGATTGTAACTCGACGCTTAATTTTTGTGGATATACCTGCCACTCAATCTGATAAAAATCAGCAGGTTGAGACTCAGACTTATGCTCCGATGGTAGATACACCTCTACCTTACTGTTAGTATTAGCGGCTTTAGTTAACCAATAGCTTTGTCTTTGGAAAGGATATGTGGGCAAAGCAATTTTCTGACTGCTGTTGCCTTGTGCTACATTTTGCCAATCAATGGCTATCCCTCGGACATATAAAGAGCCAAGGCTTTGCCACACTTGCTGCCAATCTTTTTTCCTAGGGCGTAAACTAGGCAGCCATAGCGGCTCAATCTTATTGTCAGTCGCTATGATAGAGCGTCCCATCCCTAGTAATATTGGTTTTGAGCCAATTTCCAAAAAGATATTACCTTCTTGCTGCAAAGTTTTCATCCCATCAGCAAAACGTACAGGAGCAACCACATGGTTGACCCAGTAATCAGCAGTTGCTATTTCGGCTGTAGCTATATTGCCTGTAACGTTAGAAATTAATTTTACTTGCGGTGCGAGATATTCAACCGACTCAGCAACTGCCCTAAATTCCGCCAAGATCGGATTCATCAGCGGCGAATGGAAAGCATGAGAAACCTTTAGCTGTTTGCTCTTGATTCCCTGAGACTCAAACTTACCAACTACTGACTGTACTGTATTCTGCTCCCCAGAAATTACCACACTTTGAAGAGTGTTAATAGCGGCGATCGCAATGCGATCGCCAAAGGGTTCAATTGTTGACTTGACGGTAGTCTCATCGGCAAATACCGCAAACATATCACCTGCTTGAGACAAGCTTTGCATCAGCTTACCTCTTGTCGCCACTAGCTTTAAAGCGTCAGCTAAACTAAACACCCCAGCTAAAGTAGCAGCAACGTATTCCCCTACGCTATGTCCAATTAATGCCGCTGGTTTAACTCCCCAGTTGAGCCACATCTGAGTCAGAGCATATTCGAGGGCGAAAATCGCCGGCTGAGTATAAATGGTTTGATCAACCAGCGATGAAGCATTAAAAATTAAGGATGAGGAATCGGGATATAAAACATCAAGCAGGGGTTGCTCTAAATATGAATCAAGGATTGCTGCGCATTGATCCATTGCCTGTTTAAAAACTGGTTGGGTTTGATATAGCTGATAACCCATATTCACATATTGCGAACCCTGCCCTGTAAACAGAAATGCTATTTTGTTGTTGTTTTTAGCATCACCATAAACAATTCCCTTTGGTGATTGTGACGCGCTCAAACTTGCTAGTTTTTGCTGTAATTGCGCCTTAGAATTAACGGCGATCGCCAGGCGATGGTTAAAATGAGTACGCCCAACATTAGCCGTGTAGCAAATATCAGCTAAGGTAGCCTCTGGATTACTTGCTAGATAAGCTTGATAGCTTGATACTAAATCTTTTAGCGCTGGTTCAGTTTTGGCTGAGAGGGTTAACAGCTCAAACGGGCGTTCGAGCAATATTTCCTGCTCCGACTCATTAAGTCTGGCTGTCTCGCCGTCTCCTAAGATCACATGAGCATTGGTGCCGCCAAACCCAAAAGAGCTAACCCCAGCATATTTAATTTCTGAATGCCACGACTGTAGCTGCTGAGGCACGGTAATTTTATTGTCTGATAAATCGATTAGCGGATTTAGCTGTTTAAAGTGCAAATTAGGTGGTATGGCTTTGTTTTGCAGACAAAGCACCGTTTTAATCAACCCTGCAATTCCCGCTGCTGCTTCCAAGTGACCGATATTGGTTTTAAGCGATCCCAGGTAACAAGATTGTTCTCTTGCTTGTCCCATAACAGCTTTAAGAGAATTAACTTCAATCGGATCGCCCAAAGATGTTCCTGTCCCGTGAGACTCAATGTAGCTAATTTCTGTCGGAGCAACATTAGCATTGGCCAAAGCCTGACGAATTACCGCCTGTTGCGATAATCCATTCGGAGCAGTCAAACCATTGCTACGTCCATCTTGATTGATTGCCGAGCCTTTAATCACCGCCAAAATGCGATCGCCATCCCGTCGCGCCTCAGCCAATCGTTTGAGAATCACAACTCCGCAGCCTTCTCCGCGGACATATCCATCCGCATCAGCATCAAAAGTCTTACAGCGTCCATCTTCGGCCATCATCCCAGCGATCGAGAAGGTTTGAGTTAGTTCGGGGGACAAGATCAAATTAACGCCACCAGCGATCGCCAGGTTACATTCGCCAGTTTTCAAACTCTGACTAGCCAAATGCAATGCCACTAGCGAGGAAGAACAAGCGGTATCTACTGCCAAGGAAGGACCTTTTAAATCTAAAAGATAAGAAAGGCGATTAGCAGCGATACTATGGGCATTGCCTGTGCCTAAGTAGGCATCTACGTCTACCCCATAGTGAAATCTCAACTGAGAGTAATCGCTGCTGCTGATCCCGATAAATACACCAGTATTACTACTGGCTAAATTTTGATTGCTTATTGCTGCATCTTCTAAAGCCGACCAGCTTACCTCTAACAAGAGCCTTTGCTGTGGATCGATACTTTGAGCTTCGCGGGGAGTAATGCCAAAAAACTGGGGGTCAAATTGGTCTACATCATCAATAAAGCCACCCCAGCTTGCTCCTTCCCAGCGATCGCTTTTAGTAATTGCGTCTCTACCTTCTTGTAATAGCTGCCAGAATTGCTCAGGATTATTTGCCCCAGGAAAACGACATCCGATGCCGATAATCGCTATTTCTGTTTTTTGGCGGTTGCTGGTTGACAGTTGATAGTTGGCGGTTAATGCGCGATCGCTAATTGTTGATTGAGATAAATAAGCAGCCAGTTCGACAATATTCGGATAGTCGTAAACAATAGTAGGAGAAAGCTTAATCTCCAGCCAATCCTCTAAATCGGCGGACAGATTAACGGCAGCTACTGAATTCAAACCAAAACTAGCAAAGGGTTCATTAATACCTATTTCTGAGCTAGCTACACCTAAACGCTGTGCCAGATTCTCGATTAACCAAGCTTGAATCTGATTCTGTCGAGCATCAAATCCCTGACCATTAATCCGTAACTCGCCGAGTTGAAGTTGCTTGTGTTGCCTGTTGGCTGTTGTCTGATTCCCGCTTTCCCGCTGAACATATTCCCCCACCGCATTTAGATTCTTCGCTAAATATCCTGCTTGACAGGCGTGACGCTGAATTTTGCCGCTAGATGTTTTGGGAATGCTGCCTGTTTTTAATAAAACTATGGCGTGAACTGACAGCTCATGATTTTGGGCTACGGCGCTGCGGATCGCTTTGGTAACTTCTTCTATATTCAGCTTACGTAGATGAGTTCGCTTAATTTCGGGAGTAATTACCAGCTGTTCTTCTCCAGTAACTTCAATGGCGAAAGCGGCCGTATTCCCTGCCTGTATTGCCTCATGGGCATTGTCAACGGTTAGTTCTATGTCTTGGGGATAATAATTGCGTCCGCGAATAATAATTAAATCTTTTAAACGTCCTGTGACAAATAATTCTCCGCCTTGTAAAAATCCTAAATCTCCTGTGCGTAACCACCCTGCTTCTTGAGTATCAGCTAATACCGCCTCAAAGCTATAAACACTTAACTCAGGACGATTCCAATATCCTTGGGCGACACTATCGCTTTTTGCCCAAATTTCGCCAACTTTCCCCTCCGAACATTGATTTAGGGTTTGAGGATTGACGATCGCAATACTTTGTCCTGGGGTATTATTACCGCTACTAACTAGAGTGATACTATCTTGATTACTTGAAACAACGGCGCGATTCTCTTCTAGTTCTTTGAGATCGAAACTAGCCGTAATCGGTTCAGTGCCTCTGGTGCTTCCTGTAATCATCAGTGTTGATTCCGCCATACCATAGCAAGGGTAGAAAGCTCGACGCTCGAATCCACAGTCACGAAAATATTGACTAAAACGTTCTATGGTTTCGGCTCTAATTGGCTCTGCACCAGAGAAAGCCAGCTCCCAGCAGCTTAAATTTAAAGTTGCTTTCTGCTCAGGGGTAACACGGTCTACACATAAATCGTAGGCAAAATTTGGTCCGCCATTAGTTTGTCCCCCATAGCGAGATATTGCCTGTAGCCAACGATAAGGACGCTGGAGGAAGGTTACAGGTGCCATCAGGTACATTGAAGAACCAACAAAAACAGGCTGGATAATTGAGCCGATTAAGCCCATATCATGATAAGGCGGAAGCCAAGATACCAGAGTATGTTCCCGCTCATTGCCAAAGCAATGCTGAATGGTTTTGGTGTTGGCAATTAAATTACCATGGCTAACCATCACTCCTTTAGGCTTACCCGTTGAACCACTGGTATATTGCAGAAAAGCCAAACTGTCTAAAGCGATCACGGGGTACTGCCAACCCGTGGCTAAACTTAGTTCAAAAGTATCGGTGGCAAGAAATTTAATTTGCTTGGTAGTATTATGAGCAGCAAACTTACTAGCAACCTGCTCTTGAATAGATTTGGTCGTTAAAGCAAAATTGGCTTCGGCATCAGCGACGATCGCTAGTAATCTCTCAATAGAACGATTGGAGCGGGGTGGATATACAGGAACGGCTACCACTCCTGCATACAAACAACCCAAGAAAGCTGTAATAAAATCTAGCCCTGGCTGATAGAGCAGTAATGCCCTTTCTCCTTGAGCATTGTGATTTTGCAAGATAAAAGCGATCGCCTTCGCTTTCTCATTTAGTTGTTGATACGTGAGATTATCGATCTCAGTTTCACCGTCAGCTAAGAAAGTAAATGCCCGTTTGCTAGGCTGAATACTTGCTTGTTCTTGTAGTCGGTCTATTAGGGTTATGTGCTTGCTCAATCGATTCCTCTCTTTGCCACCCACTAAGCTAGGTATATATCTAGCTTATCCAAAAGCGAGGTATGTTTGTAAATACTCGCTAATGAAATATTATCTCAGACAAAGAATAACCGATAAAAGAAGAAAAATATAGTAAGAGGCAGAAGTCAGGAGTCAGAAGTCAGAAGTCAGAAGGCAAAAGTCAGAAGTCAGAAGTCAGGAGTCAGGAGTCAGGAGTCAGGAGTCAGGAGTCAGGAGTTAAGCTTCAAAATTAAAAAACTCCTAGTATTTTGATGTACTAGGAGCAATTTCCAGAATCTTCATTATTAAGTAAATAAAGCTGAATTTAAGGCGTTATTTTCCTTTGAAGGAACTAACCCAAGATTTTAGTTCTTCTCGGGCAACTTCTCGGCCACCTAGACCAAAGGCTAAAGCGATCGCTACCGCAATTCCTCCTAGAATCAAGCCAAATGCCAGGTTAACGATATTGGGTGCAATCCCCATCCGATTGAGAGCCATCGCACCAACTAAGGCAATTATGGATACCCGAGCGCACTGTGCCAAAAAGCGAGATTGTGATGTGCCTGAAGACACGATCAGCTTATAAGCCAAATTAGCTAGATATAAACCAATGGCAAAGACAACTACGCCGATCAAAACTTGACCTGCGATCGCCAAAATAACTCGGAAGACATCTGCTAAAGCGGGAATTCGTAAAATATCTACCGCCGTTAAAGTAGCAACTAACATGATTCCCACCAAACAGAGCAAACCAACTAGCTCTGAAGGGGTTTTTGAACCCATTGTCGGTTCGGTTTGAATCATCGTCGGCTGTTCTGTCCCCGCACCCAGGTCAATTGGTTCTTCTGGAAAAGGACGCGCCCCAGGAGGAGGAAAGTCAGTACCTGTAGTCGCCGATGAGATACCCAACCACTGAAACAGGTTGTTAAAGCCAACATTGCTCAAGATATTACTGACAAACTCAGAGACAAACTGCCCAGCAACATAAAAGAAAGCTAACACTACCCCCGCGGCGAATAGCCTGGGAATAAAGTCTAGTACTTGATTGAGCATAGCCGTTGCGGGAGCGGATATGGCATTTATTTGTAGCTGTTCCAAGGCCGAAATAATACCTGGAATCAAAATCAGGACAAAGACTATAGTACCAATGATTGAAGATAATGATTGGCTTCCCGCAGTTCGTCCCAGCCCAAACTTTCGTCCAATGTTGTCTACTCCACTAGCAGCCAAGAGATTGGTGACAATGCGCTTAACAATAGTGGCGACAAACCAAAATACAGCAGCAATGATAATTGCGCCTAGAATATTGGGCAGCAGTGCCAATATTTGATTAAGCATTCCTTGAACAGGTTCAAGGGTTCCGTTTAGCTGTAAGGCATTAAGTATTGCTGGTAGGAACAGTAGAAAGACAAACCAATAAAGAGCGTTGCCTAAAGTGTCAGTCAGGGAAAAATCCCCAGTATCTGCCGAACTTAAGCCTAAACGCTGTTCAACGTTTAATGCCCCTAAACCTCTAGTTACTACTGTCTTAACAATAGTAGCGACAACCCAGGCAATAGCCAGCAAAAAAGCCGCCCCTAAAATTCTGGGAATAAAGGCAGCAATTTGATCTAAGAGGGTATTCAAGGGTGCGGATACCGCCTGTAAATTTAGCGCATTTAAAGCGGCTATAATTACAAACAGCATAATGATCCAAAAGACTAGATTGGCGATCCAACTTTCAATAGGAAGAGATTCGCCGCCTCTTTGCCCCATAACAGCGGCAGCAAGTCTATTGTCTATATCGGTACTATTAAGGATTTTTTTGATCAGACCTTTAAGGACGGCAGCAATAATCCAGCCGATGACGAAGATCAAAATCGCTGAGATTATACTTAATATCGAAACTCCTAGATTGAGCCCTAATTGGGTTTGTAAAAATCGGTCTACTCCAGTCTGTGCCAACATTAAAGGATTGAGTGACGAGATATTATTAAGTATTTGTGTCATGTTTCTTTAGATTTAATTCATCTATTCATTTCCGCCATAAATATTAGCGAGAAACAATATCATGATGTTTTGTTACTTCTACAAGCAAATATGTTTTCTGCGATAATTATGACAAATTAAATTCAAGATACTTGAAAAGTTAAAGATATTAGCTTTTTTCAGCAAATATGTGCATTCTAAACTTATAACAATTAGTCCTTGGTGTCAAAGCTTGAGCAGCAGCCAGTAAATCAATTTTTAGGTAAGTTTAAATAATCAATCTACGGTTTTTAGATTAAGAAAATCTTAATTTTGTGTAATATAAATATATATTTCTCCTTGAGCTTTTAATTTTTAAATTTACAGTTGCGATCAATTTTATGTCGTCTCAAGTTTTTGAACAATCTATTCGGATCGCCGCAAGTTCCGTCATTACAGAAGAATGTTTAACTGACTTAAAACTAATGCACCGTTGGCTAAACCCGCTGTTGCGCTGTGAACCTATTGGTACTTGGAGTACTCAAGTTGGCAGTCTGAGCCGTTTTACCCTCAAAATTCCTCTACTACAACCAAGTCTCAGGAGTGTAGTAGTCCAAAGAGAACCTGGTTTGATTGTTTGGGAATTTGACGGCTTTTTTAAGGGGCGCGATCGCTGGGAATGTCAGCCGTCAAAAAATGGCACTTTTTTGCTAAATCGCTTTGAATTTGAAATTCCCAATCCGATTATTAGCTGGGGATTCAATAATTTTGCCTTCAATTTAACTAAAAAAGATATGCAGGCTCAATTAAGACGCTTAAAAAAAGTGGCAGAAGAAGTGTATCGTAACAGTGACAACTAACCAAGTCAGAAGTCAGCCCTAAAGGATTAGCTCCGCTTCGCTTCGCGTCAAGTCAGAAGCACCACAAGGGTATAACATCAGAAGTCAGAAGAGGTCTAATCATTAACCCCGTCTAACACAGTCTCTACCTTGTTCTTTGGCTTGATACAGAGCTTTATCCGCAGCCTGAATTAGGCCATCTGCATTAGTGCTATCGTCAGGAAAACAGCTCAGCCCAATCGAAACGCTAATTGACTCTAGTTGTTCTCCTTCATGTTCTAGCTTAAGTTTTTTAATTCCCGTTCTAATTTCTTCAGCCCGCAGAATAGAGTCTTCGATTGAAGCATCTGGCATGACAATAACCAGTTCTTCTCCACCATAGCGGCAAGCAATATCGTATTGACGGATTTGTGATACAAGATAAGTTCCTATTTGGCTTAGTACTAGATCTCCAGCACTGTGACCATAGTTATCATTAAAGCGTTTGAAATAGTCCACGTCGATCATCAGAAGACTAACAAATTGTTGTTTACGACTAGCTCGATTAATTTCTTTAGTTAAAGTTTCTTGTAAATAGCGACGATTGTATAAGCCTGTAAGGGGATCTCGCAGACTTTGATATCTTAGTTTTTCCTGAAGCTTTAGATTGGCAAAAGAGATAGCAAGATTTTGGGCGACGGTTTCAGCTAAATCTTGAACTGATTGACTAATTGCATCCGAATTATCAAAGCGCAAATACAACATTCCGATAATTCCTCTCTCGGCAATCATCGGTAAACAAAGAGTTGGCTTTAAAGTGGCTTGAGCGTCTATGTGGGAGCAGTATAATCCTGAAGTGTGGGGATAAACTTGATGAGGATTTCCTCGTCGGATTGCCCAACATTGTTTAGGGTCAAAGTTACTATCACTGTGCGGAATTCCCCAAGCTGCGATCGCATCTAGCAAATTTTTGCTGTTGTTCATTAAATAAACCGCACCGTGAGTATCGGGAAATAATGGTCTGAGCAAATCGGCAATTATGACCTGTGCCTCATCTAAGCTGACACAAGCTTGGATAAATTCATTGATTTCTGCTAGTTTAATTCTGGCTTGATTAGTTTTTTCTAGGGCCAAAATTTGCTCTTCAAGTTTTTGATTTAGTTCTTTGGTTTGAGTAATATCCCGCGCTATCCCCAAAATTTGCTCTGGTTTACCATCAGCATTGCGAGTAAAAATCGTAATTTTGTCGTGTAGCCAATACCATTTACCTTGAGTATTTTTGATCCGATATTCTATCTCTAAACAATTATCGTTTTTCAGCAGAAAGCATTCATTCAAATGCCACTTTAAGGTGGCTAAATCTTCAGGATGAATAAGTTCATTTACCAAGCCATCTCGAAATTTTTGTAGCTCTAAAGGAGTATAGCCTAGTAATTCAGTAATATAAGGATTACAGTAAACGTTGCAATTGCTTACCAAATCATAGATATAAAGAACATTAGGAATTAAATCGGTAATTTTTTCTCTATATTCAGTACTTATTTGTAAGTCCTGATTAGCTTTGGTTAAAGCCGTAGTTTTTTCCTGTACCCGTTGTTCTAATTCTTGATTGAGTAAAACTACTTTTTCTCTAGCAGCTTCTTTAGCAATGATTTGCTCGTTTAGCTGCTGGTTTAAATTCGCTAATTGTTGGGGTGAGGGAAGATTTAAAGCTTTGGGAATTAAAGGAATTAAGGAAAGAGCGGTATATAAAGAGATTAAGGCGGTAATTGCTTTCAGCAGTCCATAAATCCAATAATTAGGATGCCAAAGTGTCCATATTTCTACGACATGAGTAGTACCACAGGAGAGAATAAATGCCCCAAAAAGAAGAAAAATATTTTTAAAAGGTAAATCATCTACTTGACGAACAAAATAGATTAAAAATATGGGAATTGAATAATAAGCGATCGCAATCAAAGCATCAGCAGTAACGTGCAATCCAACTAGAGGTGTTTGCCACAAATAACAGTGTCCATGAGGAATATATTGGACATTAAATAATAACAGCTGTGTCAATAAATTCATCGGTCGCTAATCGTAGATACTTTCTTGGAAAACAATTTACTCAACGTAGCCTAAGAAACTAGCTATCGCCAACCACCATAAGATATAAGTAAATACCACAATTAACAGTAATATTTTAAAAAGCTTAAAACCGAAGTAATTAGTAATTAGTAATTACTTGTTGATTAATAGTGAATAAAGGAACTTTATAGAAGTATTGTTGCTGGAAATGTTCTTCTTTAATCGCTAGTAGAAAATAATTAATATAGATTTGTATTTCGGGATTTGTAGTTTCTGGATTGAATGAAAATTGATAGAGATTGTTGATATATCTGTATTCAAAACCTGCTTTTTCCAAGGCTTGTAATCCCCAATAAAAACTGCGATCGCCTAGATTAAGTTTGGTCTGTAGTTGATTTTTACTGACTTGTTTTTGGGTGCGACTTAAGAATTTGGCAATGCCAACTAGCTGCTGCCAGATTTCATTGACCTCAGTTAATTCATCGGGACGATATGCCAAAACTAAAGAGCGATCGCTCGCAACTGCATGATGATATTCTCGGCGGATATCACTCCAGTTATTAGGACATTGCTTTAGCAAGCGGGCTGGTTCGGCTAACACTTCTAAATCGTCTAATTTATCAAGAGCAAAACGACGATCTATTAGTGGATATTTTTGGTTGATGGCTGAATTTGACCACGAACTTTCTGACATTAAACGTACCGCAACTAATCTAATTTCGTAGCGTTTACTGTAGGTATTAAAATCTAATTCAGCGATCGCTTCGCATTTTCCTGTTAAGGGAATTTCAGCTTGATAATGTCCCCACCAAATACCAGGAAATCCTTGATTAGTTGAATCATCCCAAATGTTAAAAGTGGTCTTAATATACTGAATTTTTTGACCGCGATTGTCTTGAATATTTTTATGCCAAGCGTTTTTGAACCAGCAGTTTTTAATCAATAATTTGGGAATAGGATTACCCATGCCATAGGGTTCTAGCTGTCTTAACTCGTCAAACAACTCTTGACCGAGATCCGCTACCGTCACTGATAAATCAATATCTACCTGGGGCATCATTTGGACTACATTGATCTGTTGACGTAGCTGTTGATTGATCCCCTCGCGAAATAAATCTAGATTCGCTAAAGGCAAACTTAACCCGGCAGCAAAGGGATGTCCGCCAAAGCGATGTAATAAGTCAGACTGGGATTTGACTAGCTGATATAGATCGATGCCGTTAACCGATCTAGCAGATCCCCGCGCCATAATTTCAGGAGGATGATTATCCTGTAGGGGCAAACGGCCGTTTGCCCCTAACCCAGTTTCCTGATTTGTTTGATCGCTACTCAACAACACCGTTGGGCGACCATATTCTTGGGCAATTTGTCCCGCAGCCAAACCCAGTACACCACCTTGCCATTGCGGATCTTCGAGGACGATTACTGAGGTGGTAGATAAATCTAGCTGCTGTAGTTTTTTGGTGACTTGTTTAATTGTGTCTTGTTGCAAAGACTTGCGACGAGTATTAGCCAATTCCGCTTCTTCGGCAAGCTGACTACAGCGTTGAATATCCTGACTGGTAAGCAACTCCACGCAAAAACTAGCATCACCGTGAATACGGCTAACCGCATTGATTCTAGGGCCTAAACCAAAAGAAATATCGGTCGGGCGATCGCCATTACGACGACAGAGATCCAATAGTTTTGCTACCCCAGGACGAGTCATTGTCTCTGGATTAACCTGTTTTTGTAACTGTTTAATTCCGATCTGGGCCAGATAACGGCAGTCTCCTTTTAATTCTACTAAGTCGGCAATTAGACCAATGGCAACTAGATCTAATAAATTCTCAAGTGGCTGGTTTGGGACATCGGGCAAGGTTTCATATAGTGCTTCAACCAATTTATAGGCTACTGCTACCCCAGAAAGATGATAAAGAGGATGGCTGGTTTCTAAGTAACGAGGGTTGATAATTGCTGTAACTTCTGGGCGAGATTCAGGTAAAGTATGGTGATCGGTAATAATAATATCAATGCCCAACTCATGAGCATAACTAATCTCTTCCAAGTTAGTGCTACCAGTGTCGCAGGTAACGATTAGCTTTGTCCCTGTTGCTGCTAATCTGGCAATACCAGAATTATTTAAACCATGAGATTCTCTCAGACGATTGGGAATATAATAATCTAGCTGTAGCTGCGGCAAAAACTGCCCTAAGCCATCCCACAGAACACTGGTTGAAGTAATCCCATCCGCATCAAAATCGCCCCAAATTGCTACCTTTTCAGCGCGATCGCGTGCCTGCTGTAAACGAGCGATCGCCCACTCCATTTCTGTGCCAAAAACAAAAGGGCTAGCAGGCTGATATAAAGCTGGATTCAAAAAACCAGGTAACTGTTCTAAATCTTGCATCCCCCTTTGCCATAATATCTGCGCGCAATAATTAGACTTTCTACCAGTAATTTGCTGCACGCCCTCGATAAACTCTTGGGGTGCTGATGACGATGCCGATACAATCTGCCACTTAGCTTGAGGAGTTGTCATAAATCAGGAGTCAGGAGTCAGAAGAATTTTAGCTATTTTTATTACAGAGTACTTGCGGTGAGGGGATTTAGGATCATTAGTCAATCATGATTAGAAATTAAATTAAAACTAAACAATCAACATGATATTAACTACTAAAATACTGTTAGAAAGCATAATATCAAAGCCTCACTCCATTCTACTACCGCACCATAAGTATCCCCTGTGTGTCCTCTTAGTTGCCTGTAAAACCAATATCCCGTCAATAGCGCGATCGCACTACTCCCCAAAACAATTAACCCTACCTGCCACCAAAGTAAATATCTCACCGTAAACCAGCCAGCACTTTGACAGAGTAAAAAAAACAAACCTAATAAAAGATCTTGAGGTAAACGCAGATTTTCTTTATGGAATGAACCTTTCCCTGTTTCTCTAAGATAAGGATAAAAGGCGATCGCGCCTACCTGCCCCCATCTAGCCCAACCTGTGGCTGAAAGTAATACTAACCATAAAGGCAGCGACATTTCACTCAGAGATACGGTTTTCAACAACAAAATTATGATGGCGGCTATTGCCCCAAATGCTCCCGTGACACTGTCTTTCATCACTTCTAGGCGACGCTCTGGATCGGTAACAGACAATCCATCAGCAGTATCCATTGCTCCATCTAAATGTAAGCCTCCTGTAATAGCTACCCAGGCTGTCACAACCAGCGCACTACAGGTTAAGTTTGGTATTCCCCAAGAGCGTAGCAGTATTTCCCCAGAAGCCAACAATGCTCCAATCAACAACCCTACTACAGGACACCAACGAGCAATACGTGACCAGTTATTTGTCCATTCCGTAGGCAGAGGCAAAATAGTATAAAATATTACACTGCTATTTAATGAGCTGAAAGAGTCACTAATCCATGACCAAAGATAGTTAATCGGTATTTTTGACACAGACGAACACTTAATTAAAATTTGATTAAATATGTGGGAAATGTTGGGCTAATATTGTTTCATAAGCTACTTTATTTTTACGGCATATTTCTAACAACAAAATATTTAGCTAGGTAATTTGAAAATTCAAATATACTTTTTATGAGTAAACATCAGCGCATGGAGTCTTTGCCCGCACCCTGTATTGTAGATGAAGGGATCATAATTAACCAAGATGATATCAGACGTTTACTAGCTGATTTGTCTCATGTCCATTATGTTCATACGATGGATGGGCAAATAAATAGTGAAGGCAAAGGATTTATTCAAGAAATCTTTAGTGACTTTAATCAATCTACTTTGATTGCTAATAGAAAAATCTATATCAATCTCCAAAGTTTTGATTACCTCCATCTCAGTAGATCTACTGACGATCAGACCTGTTTTGACCTAGTTCAAGATAATCGTCAGCTACGTCTAATTCCGATCTCACGCACTATTACGCCTCAAACTATAGCTAAAAATATTGATGCCGAAGCTATCGAAGCCATGGTCACTGAGGTTTTGTCGGCGCGTTTGGATGTACAGCTTGATGATGAAGATTTTTAATATAGCTGTAAGCTATTAGCTATTAGCTCTTAGCTGAGGATAAAGATAAATAGTGGGATTTTCATTTGAATGTCAGGCAAGCTGTAGTCATACTAAGGCGCGGGCAGGGGTTTTTCATACTCCTCACGGGATAGTAGAGACACCTAGGTTCATGCCCGTTGGCACTTTGGCAACCGTAAAAGGAATCATTCCGCAACAGTTAGAAGCAGCCAAGGCTCAAATGATTTTGGCAAATACTTATCATCTTCATTTACAGCCAGGAGAAGAGATAGTTAGGGAGGCTGGAGGACTACATAGTTTTATGGCTTGGAATCAGCCAATCTTAACGGATTCAGGTGGATTTCAAGTTTTTAGTCTGAGCGAAATGCGCCAGATCACAGAAGAGGGTGTGACGTTCAAATCTCCCCGCGACGGTAGCATGATTAAGCTCACTCCAGAGCGTTCGATTCAAATTCAAAATGCTTTGGGTGCAGACGTAATCATGGCATTTGATGAATGTCCTCCCGCCGATGCAACTAAAGAGCAGGTAGAAGCAGCTACCGATCGCAGCTATCGGTGGTTGAAAAGATGTGTTGAAACGCACCATGATACTAATAAACAGGCTTTGTTTGGTATCGTCCAGGGAGGAATATATTTAGACCTAAGACAAAGGGCTGTCGAGCAATTAGCGGCATTAAACTTACCTGGATATGCGATCGGTGGGGTAAGCGTCGGGGAAGATCCTAAATTAATTAACGCTACGGTTAAATATACTGCTCCGTTATTACCTGCTGATAAACCCCGCTATCTAATGGGTGTAGGAACTTATCGAGAAATGGCACAGGCGATCGCCGCTGGCATAGATTTGTTTGATTGTGTGATTCCAACTCGTCTTGGTCGTCACGGTACGGCTTTAGTGCAGGGAAAACGCATGAATCTTAAAAATGCTCAGTATAAAAGAGACTATCAGCCTCTCGATGAAACCTGTACTTGTTACGCTTGTCAAAATTTTAGTCGTGCCTATCTCAATCATATGGTGCGATCGCAAGAAATGTTGGGCTATATTATGTTATCTCTGCATAACATTACTGAATTAATTCGGTTTACTCAGGAAATTCGTAACTCAATTTTACAGGGGACTTTTGTGACTGAGTTTGCTAATTGGCTTGATGATGAACTTTAGGGTAAATACTCCACAACTTTTTGCAGTAGCTCATCGGCATCAACTGTCTTTTTCAGAAAGTCGGATGAGCCAACCATTTTTGCCCTAATGCGATCGATGATTCCTGAATTACTAGTTAAAAAGATAATCGGTGTGTCAGTAAATTCTGGATACCTTCGTAGTTGGGCGCAGAGATCGTAACCACTGATTTCTGGCATGACAACATCTAAGAAAATTAAGTCGGGTTGACGAGTAACTAGGGTAGCTACAGCCTTCAAAGGATCGTTGATGGCAATAAATCGATAGCCTGCCATGCTGATAATTTGCTCCATCATGTGGGAAATCATTAAGCTATCATCGATACAGGCAACTAGAGGACGATCTTGATGATCATAATCTGTGTCAGAGGTAGTAATTAACTCTAGTAAATCAGGAACATCAACTAAACCAAAAATTCCTGATTGAATATACGGTAAAAGCGAGCAAACTACCTCCCGAGGTGATGTTCTTAACTGTACCGCTAAATCTCTTAAAGTTCTATTGGCATTAAGTAGCTTACACAGGCTTTGATAGGCAGAAATTGAAGTTTTTTGCTGAAGTTGCTGGGGCTGTAAGATGATCGGGGCTTTATTTGGTGGTCGATCGGCTATCTGAGCATCTTCCCAGCTTTGCCAAACTTGCTGAGTCTGGCTAATTAATTCTTCAGGTTCCATCGGCTCTAGTGTTGGCGGCAAGATTTTGTCTTGATTAAGACGACAAATTACTTGTCCAGTCTGGGTTAAATCAAATAAAATTTCTCCTAAGGCAAAGGCGATCGCATTTCTTCCCTGTTGCGCAGTGATGATCTGCTGTTTTACCCAGTGAGATATTTGTTCGTATTCCCAAATATTATCTCCCAGATCGGCTTTTCGTTCTGTGAGTTCTTCTTGCAGACTAGATAATTGAAAGGGTATTTGGGGCAAGTTAGAAATTAAATTTCTCTGCCAACGACGAATTGGATGCACTCCTCCCGTACCATAGATAATGCCACCTAAATAGATATATAAATGCCATTCATCTCCTTTAATCGGATCGGTAAAGGTCAACTGTCCACTTGCCTGCGCCTGTTGTAAAGAATCAAACAGCTTAATTTGTTTCGGGGCAGTAAATTCTTTAATAATTAGGTTATCAGAAGTAGTGCTGGCATTCATTGGCTTATGCCTCTTTGTTGGAGGAGATTGACGATTTGTGTATTGGCTTGCGGAAATTGATATCGATCCATTTGAGCTGGTTCTACCCAGTGAATTTCTTCAGATGCAAGTGGCTGTGGTTCTCCGCTCACATACTGGCAATCGTGAACATACATGGTCACGTTAAATGTTTTATAAGAATGAGTAATAGTTGTCAAGCGATCGCCTACAAATATTTCTATATCTAGCTCTTCTTTGATCTCGCGCTTGATACATTCTTCTATAGTTTCTCCTACTTCAACTTTGCCGCCTGGAAACTCCCACAGTCCTCCCATTTCTCCCTCGGTTTTCCGGCGATCGATCAGAATTTTTCCCTGCTGATTGTTGATCACAGCTACTCCAATCTTCTTATGCACGATAGAAGATGATGTTAATCCCATAAAGATTTTTAAGTTCGATGTCTTGTAGATTAATTTATTTTGATGGCTATGGCAAAGCAACCTCCATATTATGTTGGATGAAGGTTGCCTAGATCAATAATTTAATTTGCTAATTGGCAGTTGAGATGCTTAATTATTTGGCTGAAATTCCTAACAAAGATTGTTCAAAGCTCATTCTCTGCTCTGCATTGCGGAGAAAGTAACCGCTCATCATTGCTGATGCCAGCAAACGTCCTAAACTTTCGCGATTGGTTTCGATCGCTACATTAAAATTTTCTCTGGGCAAGTTGCCTAATAATCCCGTAATGTTGTGTTCAATAATTTGAAAAACCTCTTGAGATTCTGGCTGGGAAAGTTGTGCAATAGTATCTGGACTGAGAGATTGAACATAATGCCAGAGTGAATCACCATCTTCTCTGTGTTTAAAAGCGTTTTGGGAAATATTCTCGCTCTTCACTTTTTACCCTCCTGACTGGAATTATAGAATTATTCGAGCTGCGAAATGTGAGTTGATCAACGGTCACAGATTACTACTTAGTTAATTAAACCATTTGCAGATTGATTAACTGTTACGTAGAACCGAACTAGCACCACAGAGTTTCCCGATCTATTTACCATTAGTTAGTTCTTAACTGGCTCTTATGATGCACCCAGTCTGAAGGGCGTAAGATGACTAGCTTAACTATTTTATTTTATTCCCAAATACATGACTCTAACTAGCAAGATACTCACGAATCGACATTTTCCGCTTACGCAATTTAGACAAAGCCTCTCGCTCAATTTGCCTAACTCGCTCACGACTGATACTTAGGCATTCCCCTATTTTAGCTAAGGTCATTGGTTTACCATCAGCCAAACCAAATCTCAAACCAATTACTTCTCTTTGTTGAGGCGTTAGATCTGCCATCAGCTTTTCTAAGTCTCTTTTAAGAGAGGAAGTCGTAGCATAATCTTCAGGAGATTGTCCAGAATCTTCGAGCATATCGCCAAGCTCTGTATCGTTATTGTCGCCAACTCTCACGTCTAAAGAAATTGGCTGACGAGATTTCTCTAGGTAATCTCGCACCTGTTTGGGCGTAAGCTCTAACTCTTGCGCTAACTCACCGATAGTAGCAGTTCTACCTTTTTGTTGTGCAAGCTGTCTTTGAGCTTTCTTGATTTTATTGAGCTTTTCCGTAATATGGATGGGCAGGCGAATGGTACGACCTTTTTCGGCGATCGCTCTCGTGATTGCCTGACGAATCCACCAGTAAGCATAGGTACTAAAACGATACCCTTTGGTAGGGTCAAATTTTTCTACTCCTCTTTGCATCCCAATTGTTCCCTCTTGAATTAAATCCAATAGGTCCAGGTTGCGCTTGAGATACTTTTTAGCAACGGAAACTACTAAACGTAAATTTGCCTCGACCATTTTGCGCTTAGCTGCATCTCCTGCTTCCATGGCAATGAGTAGCTCATTGGGATTTGTCTGGGCGGCTTTGACCCATTCTTCAACAGTTGGTTCTCTGCCTAGTTCTTCTACTAGAGATTCTTTGACCTTAGTTAAAGCGATCGCTTTCTGCACCCTTTTGGAATATAGAATTTCTTCCTCGTGAGTTAGTAAAGGAACGCGACCTATTTCTTTAAGATAGCTTCTAACTAAGTCGTTAGATTTTTGTGCTGTTTTCATGACGCGGTTAGCTATGAGATGTTGATGGTGTAAGAAGAAAATTCTGTTGTTGTCAAAACCCCGAATTTCATGAGGCTTTGTATGTACTTATATTAAAGAAAATTAACTGAAGTTTAAAATGTTACGCTATGGTGTAACTTAACCCTCTCCTTACATCTTAGCTCCAATGGTCAATAACAGCTCCTTCTTTAGCATTTTCATGGAATTAAACCAAATCCTCTAACTTTACTCTCTAACCTTTACAATACACGATTACTGTTAACTTATGTAAATTTATATTAGAGATACGAATCAATTCCTGATTTTGCTCAGTTTATGATCAAAGTTCGCTAATAAAGATCATACAGACAAGGCACGATTCAAAATGCAACACTGATGACAAAATTAGGGTGATCGCATTTTCAACAACTGATTTAAAGGAGCGATTAAATCATGGGAGCATGAAAAACGCTACTTTGACTTAGCCAACTGCCAGAGTAAATCGTATTTATTTTTGGTTTATCTCGATACAAAGTTAAACTGAAAATGTTGGTCATCTAGATTCATCTTAGTAAATTGAGGCTAGCTTGTTTAGTCAACAAAAATACTTGAAATTCAAATGGTTTGAACCCAAAAAGCGATCGCTCATCGTTTGAAGACAACTAATTCATAGTTCTATTAGATCCATCTACTGAAAATATTACTATATGAATTAGGTTCACAAAGCTGTAAAAATAATTAAGCGTAGGGGACAAGAACTCTGATTAAAGGGGATTATAATTTATGAAAACACCTCAAGTTGCTGCCTTTGGTTCTTGGAAATCTCCCATAACCTCAAACTTAATCGTTGCCAAAACTATCGGTATCAATAATATCGCGGTTGATCGCGAAGAGATTTACTGGGTGGAAAACCGCCCACAAGAACAAGGTAGAAACGTCATTGTCGGCTATCTCAATCAACGTGAACAAGACATCACTCCTGCTGCCTTTAGTGTTCGTAGCAAAATACATGAATATGGTGGAGGGGCTTTTGCTATCGAACAAAATACAATTTATTTTTCTAATTACCAAGACGGTAGAATTTATCAACAGGTAATAGGCAAACAGCCTAATCCACTGACTAACAAATTACACCAACGCTATGGGGACATAATAGTCGACCAAGCCCGAAATCGCTTAATCTGTGTCTGTGAGGATCACCAGGCTGATGCTGAAGCAAAAAATAGTATTGTAACTATTAATATTAGTACTGGTAGAATTCAAAATTTAATTGCAGGCAGTGATTTTTATTCTTCTCCTCGCCTAAGTCCTGATGGTCAACAGTTAGCCTGGCTGAGTTGGAATCATCCTCATATGCCTTGGGACAGTACCTATTTATGGTTAGCCAAGTTCGACGCAAACGGCTTGCTCTTTGAACCCCAGATTGTTGCTGGGGGAAAGACAGAATCGATTTGCGAACCAAAGTGGGGTAGCGACGGTACGCTATATTTCTGTAGCGATCGCACTAACTGGTGGAATATCTATCGACGCAATCGAGATGGTCAGGTCGAAATTTTACACGAAAAGGCAGCAGAATTTGCCTATCCTCATTGGGTGTTTGGCTTGTCTACCTATGCTTTAGTCGGAAATGATCGTCTAGTGTGTGCTTATTCGGCGGACGGTTGCTGGCATTTAGGCATAATTGACCTCAAAACTAAGCAGTTTCAAGAAATTAAAACCAGATTTACTAATCTTGGCAATCTTCAAGGTAGTGATAGTGGTTTTGTTGTTTTCATCGGGGGTTCACCTACAGAAGCTACCGCAGTAATTAAGTTAAATTTGGATACACAAACACAGCAAGTACTGAAGCGGACAGGAGATCTTAAGATTGAACCTGGCTACCTGAGCTTGCCAGAAGCGATCGCCTTTCCCACAACAGATGATTTAACTGCTTATGCTTGGTACTATCCCCCGCAAAATCAAGACTATATTGCACCACCTGGAGAGCTTCCCCCTTTGATGGTCAAAAGTCATGGTGGGCCGACAGCAGCAGCTTTAGTCGATTTAAACCTGCGAATTCAGTATTGGACTAGTCGGGGTTTTGGCTATTTGGACGTTAATTATGGTGGCAGTATTGGTTATGGTCGTAAGTATCGTCAAAGACTAGATGGTCAGTGGGGCATTGTTGATGTGGATGATTGCGTTAATGCTGCTAAATATTTGGTTGACCAAAGACGGGTCGATGGCGATCGCTTAGTAATTACAGGCAGCAGCGCAGGAGGATATACTACCCTGGCAGCCTTGACTTTTCGCGATATCTTTAAAGCAGGGGCAAGCTACTATGGCATAAGCGATTTGGAGATTTTAGCCAGGGATACTCATAAATTTGAATCTCGTTACTTTGATAGTTTAGTCGGCAAATATCCTGAAGAGCGAGCTATTTATCAACAGCGATCGCCAATTTACTTTACCGAACTATTAGATTGTCCCGTAATTTTCTTTCAAGGTTTAAAGGACAAGGTAGTTCCGCCCAATCAGGCAGAGATGATGTTTCAAGCGATTAAACAGAAAGGTTTGCCCGTGGCTTATATATCATTTGAGGAAGAAGCTCATGGCTTTAGAATTGCGGACAATATCAAAAAGGCTCTAGATAGTGAATTTTATTTTTATGCTCGTATCTTTGGGTTTGAGCCAGCCGATCCAATTGAACCAATAGAAATCATTAATTTAGCTTGAAAATTTTCAGCTCTATTCTCTTTAGCTCAAGTTAAAAATAGTTAAAAATATGTCGATTAACCAGGTGTTTTTGTACGTACCAAATATTATTGGCTATCTCAGATTTGGGCTTTATTTAGCCAGCTTTATTAGTCATAGTTTAGGAAACTGGCAATTGTGTATTGGCTTATATGCGATCGCCTTTCTTTTAGATGAATTCGATGGTCGTGCTGCTCGCGCCTATAACCAAAGCAGTAATTTTGGTGCAGCCTTAGATATGGTGGCGGATCGTTCGGCTACTGCGGGCTTATGTTTGATTTTAGCGCAGCTATACCCGAATTATTTATTAGCTTTTATTGGCGCGATCGCACTTGATATTAGCAGCCATTATTATCTAATTTACGCTACGGGAATGCTTGAGAGAGCCAGTCATAAAGACTCTGCCAAGTGGTCAACTAATGGGCTGCTTAAACTATATTACGGCAGTAAATCGTTTATGGATTTATTAATTGCAGGTAATGAGCTTTTTTATATTTTGCTTTACCTTAATTTTTACCTGGTTGGACTGAACTTTAGCTTAACTGATTGGAATATAAATCTTGGGCAATTATTGCTGATCTTTTGCTTACCTATTTACCTATTGAAACAAGCAACAAACGTTTTACAGCTGCAAGCTTCGGCTCAAGAAATAGCCAAATTAGATTTAATCCAAAGCCAAGAATATCAACCAGCGATCGACGAATAACCTTAAAACATTTTATTACTGACATCTACTAGCATAGGGGCGGTTTGCGACGCGCAGCTAGTGCTAAAGCATACCGCTACGCATATCCTTTAGGGCGAACCGCCCCTACTATCTATCTACTACCTTCGAGTAATTAATGCAGTGCTTCTAGATAAAAACCTCAGCGATCGACTAAAGCATACCAAATTGCTCACCAGTGACAACATCAGCACTACTGCCATTGGTAATATTAATATCGTTCAAGGTAACTTGTTGACCAAAAATATCTGTCACCAACAAATCTTGTTCTCCACTGATACCACCACTATTTATGACAAAACGGTTATCAGAGCCACGAGTTAATGACGTAGTACCGCCTCCTTCTGTCAGCAAATCAACGCTTTCAATCGGGTGACGGTGATTGTTTAGTCTGACAGCACCGTAATTAGGATTAGATTCGGCAATTCCTTCGACGACAATACCTTGACCAATAGTGTAGCCATAGGGAGTTTTAAAGTTATCGCCTGGGCTAATCAATTCGTATTCGATATTTACTACGCCATCAACAGGATCGGCAACTTGAGCAAATGCTTCCGCGCTCAAATCCAGGCCATCGGAACGTTCAACCAATTGATCAGAAACCTGAACTACAATCGGAGCGTCTCCTGCTCTTTGGTTTGGTCCAGATACTTCTAAGAAAGCTCCACTAGCTTCCGAGCCATTCCACTGCACGTTGTTAATCGCCGTAATTCCTGCTAAAGCAGATCCCGTAAGATTATCATATCCAGAGTTGCCTTTTCCCCCAGCGGGGTTTGCTGCATCGTAGAAGGTAGCTCGCCCTTGATAAGTCTGACCTAAAGCTAGATTGTTATCTAAACTAGAATTGGAGTCGGTATAAATGCTGTCACTACTGCTGGGGCTATCAAACGACGATCCTTCGATATCGAAGTTTTTTGGAGGGTTGCCATCACCATCACTAATAAAGTTGACGGTCAGAGTTTCCCCAGCCTTGATTTCTCGATTCCAAGATTCATGTTCAATAGTGTAGCGTCCGTTATCTCTTCCTACTACTTCAGCATTCCAAATTTCGGTGATTTGATCTGATAAATCAAATTCTAAATTCCAACTATCTAAATTACTGTCACTGTTGTTGGTGATGTCAATTTTTCCTTGTTGAACATCACCCCAATCTTCTACGAGTGAATAATCAACATTTACATTTTCATTCGGCATATAGTTAAACTCCCATAGGAAAGCCAGCCGAAACACTGCTAAAAACTTAAGAGCAACGGCCAAGTAACTTTAAGTTGTTAGTTGCGAATCGAGTAACTTGTTTACAAAATCTACAACGATTACGTAACTTAGCAAAGCTAAGTAAATTTACCGAAAAGCTACAAAGCAAAGTATTCAATTTAAGCCATTGACCTAAATGTTATAGATTACAATAGATGTTCGATCTATCCTTAAAGCAATTGCAGCAACGGCTCTGCAAGTTTTGATGTGGAGAGAATAAAGATAGGATAGGTGCAAATATTATCTCTAGGAGATCGCATATATCACTTTAGGGAAGTGAAGATTAAACACAATCAATCATAGCAACGTTTGCCGTGCCATTGCCATAATCCCAGGACACGGGAAAGCCTTCTCTAATCTGCTTTTGTCCCATGATTGCTGACGTATTTTTCTAGATGCTGTTTTAGTAACCGTTGATATTTGTCGTTGGTTTTTGCCTGTTGCCATTTCGCCTTAAAGACTTCTGCGGACTTAGCTTTGATCGGATCGATATCCAAAGGTAGTACTTCTTGACGTGCTTCTTTCTCGGCTGCTTTAGATTCGGCTTTTTGAGGATTAGTGCGGTATTTTTTACCACTTTTATGATTGGCATAACGCCGCGCTCTAGTGTACCCCATTTGGATAAACTTGCGTGCCATATCTGCACCCACAAAATCATCATGCTCTAAGTAGTCAAGGAACATTTGATAGATCTTCTGGCTAGATTTGGTAGCTATTTCGGGATTCTTAAATCGCCAGTGAGGTAATATTTCCGACTTATAAGGTTCAACCAACAAAACTCCTTGCTCTCCTTTCCCTACACAATAAAGATCTGGGCGATCGCGGAAATCGATCTGGTCAAAGTCTAAGTCATAGTTGAATTTTGCCATATTGCCATAGTTAAAGGCGCGAAGCGATCGCGCCCTGTTACATTTAGTTTTAGGTAATCTTAGGTTAAGTCCTCAAAATTGCTTTTGACGTTTCTAGTAGTTTTATCAGTAGTCTTGGTCAAATCTTCGGCTGCATTCTGAGCGTTATCTACCGCTTGGTTAAATACTTTTTTGCTTTCTCCTGGAACTTTACTTAAATTGTCCTGTAGCTTATCAGATTTTTCATCAATATATTCGGCCGCATTATCTAAATTACCTTTGACTCTGCGGGGAATTTCTCTTTGAGCTTGCTCGATTTTGTTACCAGCGCGATCGGTGATCTGCTCAGCATAATCACCTAAATCATCTCCTTGACGACGTTTGGCTGTGTCTATTAGTGTTTTGGTTTTAGCAGCAGTTCCAGAATCATATCGGCGATCGTCATTATAACCGTTCATGCCACCTTTAAAAGACTGATTGGCATCATAATCATCGTAGGTGTCAGACATCGCTCTCTTAGAAGTCTCGGTGTATTCCCTTCCTCCTGCTTGGGCAACATTTCCTTTACTACAAGCTGTACTAATTATTAGCAGCGAACCAGCTAAAAATACTGTTAGTACTTGCTTTAGTTTAATAGACTTTATGATTTTAATTAACTTTTCCATTATTGACTCCTGTTTATTGGTCTCTTACAAACCATAAAAAAAATCATGAGATATTCTTTCTATCTAAAGTAGAGTCTTTGCATATATTAATAGTTATAAATATTGTCTAATACACATTATGGTTTTAAAAGTTATACACTTTTAGACTGATTTTTTACTTCTTAATATAAGATTTTTTTATCTCTTAGGAAAAATGTCAAGAGTTTGTTTGTGGTTGTCGAGTGATGGCTCATGCTGCAAATTTATTTAATCTTCAGAGTCATTATGAGGTAGATTATTCCATGTTTCTACATTACGAGCATTAGCCTGATTTTTTGCCGTAGCACTGGTACTAAAAGAGTGTTCAGAACCTTCTAAATTTACCTGATTGACAACTTGACGGATAACTTTGCGAACCTTGGGCTGATAGGTGCTTAAGTAGCTTTGTTTGTGCTGATTGTATTCTTTAGCATTAGTGGCATAAAGTGCAGGCACGCTTTCATGATTTAAGACTAAAGCACAGACATCAGATAAATCTAGGCGATCGCTAACGCTGGCATAGTCGGTTTGAATATGACTATAGGCATCAGCAATCACCTCTCCTTCAATTAGATTAGTCAAACTAAGATTAGCCAGCAGATCAAAAATATCGTTTTCTCCTACCTTGGGATGTTTGCCGTGTTTAATTTCTCGCCAGGAGGCAGTTCTAAACTGTTTAATAGTTGAGTTTCTTGCCATGACTACATCTTTTTCTAAGGTGCGAAGACGATTTTGTTTTAACACCTGTTCAATCGCCCAAGGCAAAAGATTTTTTTGCAGATTATCCTGGCATCTTTTGTCATATTCTTTTTGCTGTTTAAGATATCCGCGCCCAGATGTAGCGTAGAGACTAGGAACTTGAGTATGGTTGAGGAGTAAAGCGCATACTAAGGCTGGTTCTATGTATTGCTTATCCTGAAAGTATTGGGTATTGATGACGAATAAAACTGCTTGAAGTATCTCTATTTCAGCAACATTGATCAGCTTCAGCTGACCAGCTAGTTCAGCTTGAGTTAGAGCCTTTTGATTACTTTTGAGAGAATCTTTCATCGATCTAGCCAGATATTTCACGACGATTCTAACTCTCATTTTTCAAAATGAGTAAGAGCAAAATGACTACGGGCTATGGTAACCAGTTTGATTGAATTATTGAGGAGCGATCGCTGACTCGTTAGTAGTGATTAACCAGTTAAACAAACACTTTGGGAAAACTTGATTCACCTTGGCTATTTTCTCGCCTCAGACAGCCAAAATCAACTTTTATCGATCCAATGCTCCTACTGTAATATTTAAACTGGACTTAAACTGTATTTAAACTGTACAAAAACTGATTTTTAGGAAAAATTATCATTGAATGATTGAACTATTAGCTTTGATTAAAAAGTACTGGATATTTACCACACTGTTTATTCTGACAATCATTACAGTCTTATCCCTTTGGCCATTAGCAAGCTTACCCCCTTTACCTGGCACAGACAAAGCTCATCATTTTGTTGCCTATGCCGCCCTCATGTTCCCGACAGCCTTGCGAAAACCCAATTATTGGCCAATCATCACTCTGTTTTTTATCGGCTGGAGTGGGGCGATCGAACTAATTCAACCCTCTGTCAATCGATACGGGGAGTTTGAGGATCTTGCTGCTAACGTTGGTGGTTTGGGCTGTGGATTTTTGGCGGCCAAGATTATTGAATGGCTGATGCCCGTTAAGTCAAATCCGAAATAAAGACTTGAAATCCTTCTGACTTCTGACTTCTTTACAGCCCCCAGTATTTAATTCTCGACTCTAACCAACCAGACTCTTGCCATCTAGCGATCGCCGAATTTACTTTTGAACGTAATTCTCTATACTGTAGACCTTTGGGCATGACTATTGCTAAAGCAGCCCCCGATAGTCTTTCTGGAAGTAGATTATAGGCAGGGTATTCTTGTATCCAACCTGTTAAAACAGAGCGATCGCTTGCAAAAGCATCAGCTTGATTAGTTGCTAGCAATTCTAAAGCTTCTTGATAGGAATCTACGCCAATTAAAGTCGCATTAGGTAATCGATTGCGAACTACGGCAATAGTTGCCGAATTTTTGAGAACGGCAATTCGCTTTGAAGCCAAGTTATTCATACTTTTGATCTCAGGACTTTTAGTAACTATGCCAGTTCCGTCTAAATAATAATAAGGGCTAAAATCCACTATTCTGCTACGAGAAGTAGTAACAGCTACTCTGGCGATCGCTATATCTACCTCATCTTCTAAAATTACCTGTAATCGCTGTTGATTAGTTACAGGCACAAATTCTATCGCTTCACTATCTTCTAATAATTCTGCGGCTAACTTGCGGGCAAGATCAATCTCTAAACCAACCAAATTACCATTCTTATCTGTAAAACCTAAAGGGCGTAGATCATCTTTGATGGCGACTTTTAATTCTCCTCTAGACTCAATTTCTGACCATTCCCTAGCCAATATTGACTGAGGCGTAGCTGTCAGTAAAGCGATCGCGAAGGACGCGTTAGCTAATACCACAAGGGTACAACGTCCTTTAGGGCTAGTCGAAGACATCGCCATTATCAGATTTAAAAGCCATTGTTTCATTGCGATAGTGCATTTGTTTGCTTCAGCAAATCTAACACTTGATGAGAATTTTGCAGAATAATAATTTGTTGATCAGTAATTATTAATTGTTATACTTACTGCATTGCATAATCAATTTAGCAACTAAACCCGTCCAGCCTGTCTGGTGAGATGCACCCAAGCCTGCGCCGTTGTCGCCGTGGAAGTATTCATTAAACAGCAATAAATTTCTCCAATTGGGATCGAAGTGGAGTTTAGCAAAATCCCCGTAAATTGGTCTAAATCCAGCTTCATTTGGCAAAAACATACTAATTAAACGTCGTTCTAATTCTGATGCTACTTCCCAAAGAGTCATCATGTTGCCTGAACCTGTTGGGAATTCGACTTCCAAATCACCATCGTAATAGTAATCAAATCTTTGTAAGGCTTCAATTAGTAAGTAGTTGATCGGAAACCAAATCGGGCCTCGCCAGTTAGAATTACCACCAAACATCTTAGTAGGAGATTCGGCAGGTTCATAGGTTACGTCGTATTCTTGATCATTGGTTTCAAAGATGTAAGGATGATCTTGGTGGTATTTAGATACAGATCGAATGCCATATTGGCTCAAAAATTCGGTTTCATCCAGCATCTTCTGAAGCAATAAACGCAGTCTATCTTCATTTACCACGGCTAGCAGGCGACGAGAATTATGATTGCAGCCTTTCATACAGGCAAGATTACGACTAAGTTCAGGGCGTTCGTTAATAAACCATTGAACTCGATTATTAAAACCTTTGAGCTTTTCCATCGTTGCTTGTTCAATTGTAGTTACCGCCAAAAGAGGAATTAAACCGACAAGCGATCGCACTTTAAGATCGATATTTTCGCCACTGGGAAGATGCAGCACATCATAATAAAAGCCATCCTCTTCATTCCAAAGATCCGTGCCTTCTGTTCCTAGATGATTCATCGCATCAACGATATAAAGGAAATGTTCAAAAAACTTGCTAGCAATATCTTCATAAACATCGTTATCTTGAGCTAGTTCTAAAGCAATCGTGAGTAAATCTAAACAGTAAGTTGCCATCCAGCTAGTACCGTCAGACTGGGATAGTTTGCCTCCTGTGGGTAAGTCGCCACCGCGATTAAATACGCCAATGTTATCTAAACCCAAAAAGCCACCTTGAAAGACGTTGCTACCTCCTTCATCTTGCTGATTTACCCACCAGGTAAAGTTAAGTAGTAGCTTTTGGAAAACTCGCTCTAAAAATTTTTTGTCCGAACGTCCATACATCTCTTGTTCAATCGTATAAACTCGCCAAGCAGCCCAAGCATGAACAGGAGGATTTACCCCGTTAAAATCCCACTCATAAGCAGGCATTTGCCCATTGGGGTGCATATACCATTCGCGGGTGAGGCGTTCTAGCTGTTTTTTGGCAAAATCAGGATCGATCGCTGCCAGGGGAATCATGTGGAAGGCTAAATCCCAAGCTGCAAAATATGGATATTCCCATTTATCGGGCATCGAAATTACATCATCGGTATGGAGATGAATCCAGTCACTATTATTACCCTGTTGACGTTTTTTAGGTGGTTTAGGTAGGGCAGGATCGCCTTCTAGCCAAGTATCGACCACGTAATGATAATATTGCTTATTCCACAGCATTCCTGCAAATGCTTGACGTTCCACGTTTTGTAATTCCTGGCTTTTTTGATGAGGAGATACACGGTGATAAAATTCGTCCGCTTCTTGTTGGCGTGTCTGAAAAATATCGTTAAACGTCTGTCCAAAAGGTGTTTCTAGGTCTGGTCGATCGCAGAGTCTTAATTGTATACCCGTAGTTTCTCCACCGCCTATTTCAAGAGTGTAATGTGCAGCGAATTTTGTACCAATGTTGTCAGGGTTAACTGCATCTTGTTTGCCATCGACTACGTACTTGTGAAACGCATCTTTGACATAGGGGGAATCGTTTTCGGCGTTAAATAATCGCTGATTATTGGTATTGTTATCAGTGAACATTAGTAGGGGCTTTTCGTGGACAGTCCCTACGTTTGCACAATACAGCCATCGCTGATCGAGATCGGGATGGTGCGCTTCAATGATGCTGTGGGCATCTGTGCGGTCATATATTTTCAATCTGGGCTTTTCGACTTCGTAACCCCAAGACCAAATATTGCGAAACAAAAGAGTAGGCAGCAAATGAATCTTTGCCGATTCGTTACTGCGGTTTGTTACCTGAATATAGATTAAGATATCTTCATCACTGCCTTTGGCATATTCAACGGTGACATCAAAATACTGATCGTCGTCAAAGATTCCTGTTTCGATCAGTTCAAATTCACGATCTTTTAAACCTCGTTTTTTGTTTTCCTGTTCTAACTGCCAATAAGGAAAAGCTTTCTGAGGATACTTATAAAGAAACTTCATGTAAGAATGAGTCGGAGTATTATCGAGGTGAAAATAACACTCTTTGACATCCTCTCCATGATTGCCTTGGCTATTAGTCAAACCAAATAATCTCTCTTTTAAAAAAGGGTCACGTTCATTCCATAAAGCCAATGAAAAACATAACCGCTGATGATTGTCAGAGATTCCAGCAATGCCATCCTCTCCCCAACGGTATGCACGATAATGGGACTGTTCAAAACTAAAATAATCCCAGGCTGAACCGTCTTCGCTATAGTCTTCTCGTACTGTTCCCCATTGCCGATCGCTTAAGTAACAACCCCATCTGCGCCAATATGCCTTTCGTTCTCTGTCTTCTTTTAATCTAATTTCTTCTTGGGTAAGCTTTTGGTCTGACATAGCTATAGACAGTATAGAACTAGTGGTAATTTACCATTGTAGGGCGATCGCCATTTGGCTTTAATCTGACCAACGATAGAAAAATACTCTAGATCATCGTTTTATTAAGAACTAGTGAAACGCTCGTTGTGGAGATTATTCCGCTTTTGTTCAAATTGCGCTAAAAAATTATCAGCAACAACCTGTTCGTATTGAGACTGATTCATGTAAGTCCACAACTGTAAAACTTCGCTGTTGTCTAAAGTTGATTGTTTAATAATAATATTATTGATATAGTCATAATACTTACTTTGACCGCTATTTTTAGCATCAAATCTTTTGGGATGAAAACTAATAAATAGATCTCTTAAAAAATTAGCTAAGCTGGCTTCGTTGTTTAGCTCTAACAGGTATTTCAAATTAATGGAAAGTGCTTGTTCCTGATTATCTAGATTGTTGGTCAAAATAATGTGATGTATAGCAAATTCCATAACCACATATCTAATGCTGTCTGGTGCCTGATTGACTAAAAACCAGAATAGAGGTATTGCTTTGGGATAATTAGTTAATAAAAAATCATGATGTTTTTTGTCCTTTGACGACATTTCTTGCTCAGAGGGGATGGCAACTTGCTTGTCTATGTAAGGCTTTTGATACAATTTGACTAATGAATCATAAATTTGGCGATCGCTTTGCTGATACTTTTTCAATACCTGATTGCGAATCGCAAGATCATTGACATCGAAACTCGGTACTATACGCAACACATCTGCTGGGTAAAGCTTCGCCAATTCTTGAGAACTTGTCCGCTCAAATAAATCGATCAGTTGAGCCAAAGTTGCCTCTTGTCTGGCCTTTGTTTCGGGGTCTAATTGTTCAGATTCGGTTGCAGATTTTGACGGCAAATTATCTTTTGGTTCGGAAGCTGGAATTGCCGCAGAATTAGCAGAATTACTTTGATTGACAGGTTGAGGTTGAGTTCTGATCATCACCTCGTTAGTTTCTGATTGTATTTTGGACGACAAATTTCTTTTAAAATCTGAGAGATGTTTAAAAAATGAGCGAACAGCTTCAATTTCGTTTTTTTGCTTAACTTGACGATACTTATCTATTAGAGATTCGATCTCTGCTTGTTCTGCTTGTATGGCTTCGAGCAAGCTTTTTTTCTCGTTAGCGTTTTCTAAGTCTATTTGGTTTAGCTGTGATTGATAATCTGTTAAATTAATCTTAATTTGCTCTATTATTTGGTTTATTTGTTGATTCATATGTACAAGATTTGGTAAGATTACAGTCTTTTTGGTCAAGCTATATAGCTTTGTCTGGTGGGATGAAAAAACCAATTGTAAGATTATTTCGACCTTAAATAAAGCTCAAAGAGCAATATATATTCTTAGTCAGTAAATTATTAACTTAATGACATATTTCATCACTTTTCATCACTTTTATAAATTTCGATATTATGTAATCTTTAGCAAGTAATCCCATATAATCCCCAGTCAAATTTTTAGCAGTTCGGTATTTAAGCAATTTTGGCTAAATTACTGTCAATAAAACTAAATTAACCACTAAATTAAAATGGTATCAGCAAGCAAACAAACGGCTCAACTGAAGTTAGAACAGGCGATCGCGCGCAGTCAAGCTTATTTACTGTCAATTCAAAACCCTGATGGCTATTGGTGTGCCGAATTAGAGTCTAATGTAACTATTACAGCTGAAGTTGTTCTGCTGCATAAAATTTGGAGAACAGACAAAACTAGACCTTTAGAGAAAGCTGAAGCTTACTTGCGATCGCAACAGCGCCAACATGGTGGCTGGGAGCTTTATTACGGTGACGGTGGCGAACTTTCTACTACCGTCGAAGCATATATGGCGTTGCGTTTGTTAGGTCTCCCCCAAGCCGATCCAGCATTGATCGCAGCCCAGAAATTTATTCGGCAACATGGTGGTATTAGCCAGACGCGCATCTTTACTAAACTACATTTGGCATTAATCGGCTGCTATGACTGGCGGGGATTACCCTCAATTCCGCCTGCAATTATGCTGTTGCCAGAAGCATCTCCCTTGACGATCTATGAAATGTCTAGCTGGGCAAGAGGCAGTACTGTACCTCTACTAATTGTTTTGGATCGCAAGCCGATATTCAAGCTAGATACGCCAATTAATCTCGATGAGCTATATGCAGAAGGAGTGGCTAACGTTCGCTATGAGCTACCCCGCAGTAACGACTGGACAGATATCTTTGTGACTTTCGATGATGTTTTTAAACTACTAGAGAAGCTTGATTTAGTTCCATTAAGAGCCGAAGGAATCGCGGCTGCGGAAAAATGGATCTTAGAAAGACAAGAAGCTACAGGCGACTGGGGCGGAATTATCCCCGCCATGCTTAACTCTTTATTAGCTTTACGTACTCTCGACTATGACGTTAACGATCCAGTAATTCAGCGTGGCTTAACCGCCGTAGATAATTTTGCCATTGAAACAGTCGATCGCTACCGGATTCAGCCTTGTGTTTCTCCTGTTTGGGATACGGCATGGTGTTTGCGTGCTTTAGCCGAGTCGGGGGTAGCTGCCGATCATCCTGCTTTGGTCAAAGCGGGAGAATGGTTGTTAGACAAGCAAATTTTAGATTATGGCGACTGGGCGGTGAAAAATAAGGGGGTTACTCCTGGCGGTTGGGCATTTGAATTTGATAACCGCTTCTATCCCGATATAGATGATTCAGCGGTGGTGATCATTGGTTTAGCTGGGGTCAAACTACCTGATGAGGCTAAAAAACGACAGGCGATCGCTCGTTGTCTTAACTGGATGGCATCGATGCAGTGCCAACCTGGCGGCTGGGCAGCTTTTGATCGCGATAACGACCAGGACTGGATTAACCTCATTCCCTATGGCGACTTGAAAGCCATGATCGATCCTAATACTGCCGACGTTACAGCCAGAGTGTTAGAGATGTTAGGGGAATGTAGCCTAGAAATAGATGAGCGACGAGTCCAAAGGGCGATCGCTTATTTGATTCAAGAACAAATGGCAGATGGCAGTTGGTTTGGTCGTTGGGGTGTAAACTACATTTATGGTACGAGCGGAGTACTCGCCGCCTTAAGCCTGATCGCACCAACTCGTTGTCGATCGCAAATTGAGCGGGGTGCAGCCTGGTTAGTAAGCTGTCAAAATTCTGATGGGGGTTGGGGTGAAACCTGTGCTAGCTATGACGATGCCAGTTTAAAAGGCAAGGGAGTTAGCACCGCCTCTCAAACGGCCTGGGCGTTGCTGGGCATTATGGCAGCCATGCAAGGGATTGAGTTTGCTGGGCAGGCATCAATCGATAAAGGAATTGAGTATTTACTCAATACTCAACTGTCTGATGGAACTTGGGATGAGGCTCAGTTTACTGGCACAGGCTTCCCTTGCCATTTCTATTTAAAGTACCATTTGTATCAACAATATTTTCCGCTTCAGGCTCTTGCTCGATATTCCCGCGCTCACAGTGCATAGGGGGATGACATGACCAAATCCCCTACTTTAAACTCCTCTGACTTCTGACTTCTGACTTCTGACTTCTGACTTCTGACTTCTGACTTCTGACTTCTGACTTCTGACTTCTGACTTCTGACTTCTGACTTCT
>JBHJNW010000064.1:0-43863 GCA_050330395.1 Pleurocapsa sp. | reverse complement strand
CTGAGGGATAAGCTCTTCTTTCCATTTCAATCTGATTTGCCTCACTCTTGTGTCTACTTTTCTACAACTCAATATGTCTTTATCTCCTGCTCTTTATATTGTTTTTACAAACAGTCTCTGAAATGAGATAACGAAGTGTCTTCTAAATAACTTCTGCGAAGAGCGATCGCGCCTACGCGATCGACAACAAACTTTAACACCCAGGAGAGAAATGAAACAACGTGGAAAGTATTTAGTAGAGCCTTTGGCAATAGATATACCTATTCCCGAGGACAAGAGAGAGCGAATATTAAATTCTGCTTATTAAAGAGTGTGTCGCTAGTACCGCCAGCTCACTAATCGTGGCTCGTGGAGCGTATCCAGATCCAATCTAGCCAAGTTTTCTTGTTCCTGGTTTATTTCTTGCTGTAGAGTTTGACGAGTATTGTTTTGCTGCGCTTTTCTCTCATTCAAAGCAGCCTGAGCTATATCTAAAGCTTCTTTAGCCTGATCAGAGGCTTGTTGGGTAACTGCTCCCTGCTGCAATAGGGTTTGATTGCGTTCATAGGTTAACTCTGCCTGTCTTAATTGAGCTTTGGCAGAGGCGATCGCCGCCTGTCTTTCAACGGTTTCGTTACGCAACTGCGATTGCAAACGAGAAATATTCGCTTTCTGTGCTGCTAAATCTGCCTTTTTGGTATCTCCAGCGCGGACTTGCTCTAATCTTGCTTGAGCTAACTCCACTTGTTTTGTCGCTTCTTCTAAATCTCTTTGACGATTTTCTAACCCCTGAAGAATCGCAATTACCTGATTTTTCTCGACGCGATCGCCTTCATTAACTAAGATCTGGTTAACTCGACTATCCTCAGCGTTTGCTACCGAAAGTTTAATTACCTCTCCTTTGGGTATCAGCTTGCCCAAAGCCACTACTTGTTTGGGTCGATTTACCTGAGTTTGGGTTTGAGGATTGACATCCTGGGATTGAGCTTGAGAATCGGCATTACAAGCGTTAATCAAAATCAACAGACTGAGAACAGCACCACGCTTACAAATGATACTTAGGTTAATCGAAAATCTTGACAAACTCATGCTTCAAGGGACTTCAAAATCTTTTAATTGATCATTAAATTTACGAGTCAAGCATTTTAAATCTGAAGATGAACTTGTTTCTCTCTTTTAGATCACAGCAATTGAAAACTATACTAACAATTCTCTTAATCAAGCTGACTAAAAAAAGCGATCGCTATTCTAAAATTTTAGGTCACTCTGGAAAGATAAATTCCGCTGATCAATCATAAAAAATAATTACATATAAGCAACAAAAAGAATAATTTTATATTCAATAACAAAGTGTGATTGCTCTCTATTCTTCTTTTGCCCAGTCTTCTACGCTAGTCAGACCAATATTGATAAAATCATTGACATTGACTGTAACTACAGTAAATTTATTTGAGCAAGCGATCGCAGCAATTCGACAATCTTGAGTGCCGATCCGTTTTATCTTGTTTGGCAAGGATTGATAAATATTTTCGGCGTCAGTCGTATAGGGTAAAATCTGAAAGCGATGTAGCGCAGTAAATAAATCATCAAAATACTTATAGGCAAATGTAACTGAAGATTCTCGCTTAGTTTTTTGCACAGAAGCTAAAGCACCTTGCAATATTTCTTCGACAGTAATAATGCTGATAAATATCGATTCTGGCGGTTGAAGTAAAATCTTACTTGTCAGTTGAGGATAATAACGTCGTTCATCAAGAAAATTACTGACAACACTGGTATCAAGAAGATACATTAATCTTGCTTATCAGATTCGGGATCTAAAAATTGTTCCGTTTCCTCTCGGTCAATTTTTCGAGTGAGTTGTATTTCTGACTGCGTTTCTTGCCAAAATTTACCACCAAACTTACCTACAATATCGGCTAAGGGATTTTGCTCAGTCACTTTAGTTTTTGGTTGTGGATTAGAAACTTTATCTGTCATTAATAAATATTTTCTCGATACTATATTATTTTCTTTGATTTTAGCTTTCTTTCCTTTTAAAAATACTTGTTTGCGATCGCTAATCAATCCCCAAGAAATAGAAAGCTAATTCCGAGCTATAGTCAAAAGAGTATCGATATCAGCAGAGGTGATGTATTCTAGATTGGTTGAGATCTTGTTAATGTCCCAATTCCACCAGGCAATTTCCAGCAATGTTTTAATCGTTTCCGCCGTAAATCTTTGTTTGATAATTTTTGCAGGATTTCCGCCGACAATGCTGTAAGGAGGAACATCATTAACCACAACTGATTTAGCAGCAATAATTGCCCCATCCCCTATGGTTACTCCTGGCATCATAATCGATTCGTAACCAATCCAGACATCATTACCAACTAAGGTGTCACCTTTAAAAGGCAATTCGTTATCCTGTGGCGTTACTTTTTCCCAGCCGTTACCAAAAATGTAAAAAGGATAGGTAGAAAAACCCGATATCTGGTGATTTGCGCCATTCATAATAAATTTTAGGTTTCTAGCTAAAGCGCAAAACTTACCGATAATTAATTTGTCTTTACTAAACGAATAATGATAAAGAACATTGCGTTCAAAGTCTTCTGAATCTTCTGGATCGTCATAGTATGTGTAGTCGCCAACGATAATTTTGGGATGAGTGATAGTGTTTTTAATAAAACAAATCTGCGGAAATCCTGGCATCGGATGTTTTTCTTCTGGATTTGCGCCGTACAAAATCACCTCTGACTGTTAAATAACGAAAATGTACTGAAGCCTTATAGTAACAATTCTACTGATATAGCTGCATCACCTTTTCAATCGCCATCCGAGACTGAACATTGAGATTCAAATTAGAAGTATGTCCCAAACTAAAATGTTGGGCTGCTGCACAACCAATCATGGCTGCATTATCAGTACAGAATTTTAAAGGCGGAAAATATACTTTTAAATTGTGCTTGTCCGCTGCATCTTGTAAATGCTTTCTCAAACCGCTATTTGCTGCTACACCACCGCCAATCGTAATAGTATCTAAACCATAATCAAGAGCGCATTTGACGCTACGTTTGGTTAACACCTTGGCTACAGTATATTGAAAGCTAGCTGCCACATCCTCAACTGGAATTGTCCCCTCAGCCTGTAGTTGCTCTGTCAATCTTAAAACCGCCGTCTTAATCCCGCTAAAGCTATAGTCATAGGGATGATAGCCTCCTTCTGGTAATGAGATTTGACCTTCGGGTAACTTAAAAGCTTTGGGATTGCCTTGTTGCGCCAGGCGATCGATTATTGGGCCACCTGGATAGCCTAAGTCCAGTAACCTTGCCACTTTATCAAAGGCTTCTCCTGCTGCATCATCTCTAGTTGAGCCAAGAAGTTTATATTCGCCATAATCTTTAACGTAAATACTGCTGGTATGTCCCCCAGAAACCAGTAAGCACAGAAATGGCGGCTCTAATTCTAGTTGAGCTAAATAAGAAGCATAAATATGTCCTTCCAGGTGATGCACTCCCAGAAAAGGCTTATTGTAAAGCATCGCCAAAGTTTTTGCTGCTGCCATCCCGACTAATAATGCTCCCACTAAACCAGGAGTACAGGTAACGGCGATCGCCTCTATATTTTTCCACTCTAGATCTGCTTCCGACATCGCCTGACTAATACAGGGGTTAATAATTTCGAGATGTTGCCGAGAAGCCAATTCTGGTACAACACCCCCGTAAGTTTTGTGCAGTTCGATTTGAGAAGAAACAATGCTACTCAAAACTTGACGGTTCTTTACAATTGCTACCGCAGTTTCGTCACAACTTGTTTCGATCGCTAAAATTGTTGCCATCCTTTGATAAGTTGATTTACAAGAACAAATATGTTCGCCTAATCCGTAACTTTCTTAAGTAGAAAGAGTTTACAAAAGCATTATCAAGGCTTGAATAAATTACAGTCTATTGCTGGAAGTAAGATTAGTTGGCGTATAAGAGATATCTTTACGCCTATACACAAACACAATTATTATCTGTCACAAAAGGAAACATATTCATGAGAAGGTTGTTTGCTTTAATACTAGTATTTACGCTTTGGTTTGGTTTTGCACCTACGGCGAATGCTAAAGAAGATGTAGCAAATTTGACTCCCTGCGGAGAAAATCCCGCCTATGTCCAAAAAGCTAAAAATTTCCGCAACACTACTGATGATCCCAATTCTGGTCAAATTAGAGCCGAGCGTTATGCCAAAGCTCTTTGTGGTCCTGAAGGATATCCCCATTTAATCGTAGATGGTCGCTGGTCACACATGGGAGACTTTTTTATCCCTAGTGTTTTATTTTTATATATCGCCGGCTGGATTGGTTGGGCTGGCCGCTCTTACATAATTGCGGTGCGAGAAGAGAAGAACGCAGAAATGCAAGAAATTGTGATCGATGTTCCTTTAGCTATTAGCAAAATGTTAGCTGCCTCTACTTGGCCTTTGCTTGCTTTTGGTGAATTTACTAGCGGCAAGCTGATAGCGGATGAATCAGAAATTACTGTTTCACCTCGCTAGGACGTACTTTATTTATTGTTTACATGGAGGATAACATGGAAGGCTTACAAAAATTTCTTTCCACTGCCCCAGTTTTAATTATGGCACTGCTAACAGTTACAGCTGGTATTTTAATCGAATTTAACCGCTTTTTCCCCGATCTACTGTTCCATCCCCTTAGTTAAAATATAACTAATTTCAACTAGGGTTTTCTTAACTTAATAGTATGTCTATTTTCAGCGGAGGTGCTGAAAGTTTACATGACATTGCTGCGATTAATTTGGTTGTTAGTCGCAGTTTTTTTGTAGCTATTAACTGTAATAAGTGAGTTCGATTCTTAAAAATTAATTTGTTATAAAGGAGAAAATTAACTTTAAAATACTCATCAAAATGAAATATCAAAGATGTAGACCAGAAAAGCGGATTTATCGTAACTTAGCTTTAGGAGTTATTACGTTTATCATCTTCGCGACAGTCTTGCCCGTGATAACTTCTTCGGCAATATCTTAGCTGTCGTGAGTCAGACAATGGCTAATCGCCAACAGCCCCAGTTAGCTCAAGCTGTCAGCAAAGGCAATAATAAGGTGAAAAAATAATAAACTAGAGGAGCAGTAAAAACATAGCTATCGGTACGATCCAAAATTCCGCCATGCCCTGGAATTAACTGCCCAGAGTCTTTTACTCCTGCATCGCGCTTCATCATCGATTCGGTTAAGTCTCCTAACAGGCTAGTAATGCCAATCAGCGTCCCCAGCATTACGCCACTTATTTGCCAAGCAGGGAAATGAAAATACCAAGCCCCTAATTCAGCAACTATTAAACTGCCTAGCACGCCAAAAACTGCTCCCTCAACCGTCTTTTTCGGACTAATATCTGATAATCTAGTCCGACCAAAGTTTTTGCCCATGGTATATGCACCAATATCTGCCGCCCAAATGCAGGCCATGACTAAAAACGTTAGGGTTAAAGCGGTAGGAAACTGACTGGGATTGAGCCAAGAATCTGGCCAATAGCCATTTAGAGGTAAGTTACTCGCATTACTACTATTGGGAAGATTTACTCTCAACCGAACCCAGAAAGTAGGTAAATAGCCTGTGTAAAATAATCCTAAGATAGAACTGGAAATATCGGCGATCGTCGCTATCTTGGGCTGAAATAATAAATAGAAGCAGATGATTGTCCCTCCCAAGCAGAACATCGCATCAGTAACGTTGGGAGCAACGGTGGCACTAAGCAACAGAAGCAAAGAGACAATTAAAGTGGTTTTGCCAGCGGGTTCGACTCCCTTAGCGCGAACTAATTTAAAATATTCTAGTTGCGCTAAGACAATTAAAATACCAATACCAAATGTAAAATACCACCCGCCGAGAATAATCATTCCCAAGGCCAGAGCGATCGCTACTACCGAGCTAATTATACGAGACAAGGGCATAATGCGTTGCTGCTACAAACGCTAAATTAAGTTAAAAGATTAAGTTTAAGTCAACCTTATGAAAGGTTAACAAATTACTGCGTTATGTCCTAGTAATTCTTGCTAGCCAAACAAACAAGTACTGTAGTAATCTATAATTTTTCTCCACTAAGTATAAACATCGGATTGACGGCGGCAAAAGTCTGATGAATTCCTCTAGTTTCTAGACGGTTTACTGCCGATTGCACTACTTCTATATTGCGAGCCTGAAGCTCTGACAAACCCTCAGAAATAATATATAAATTTTCTAAGTTACTCACGGTGGCTACAATACGTCCTTCTGGCTGAAGATATTGCCAAGTTTGTTTGAGAATATCTTTGATCGGCTTACCCCCTTCTATACAAACCAAATTTGGTTTATGCTGTATATCCTTAAGGCATTCTGGCGCGCTTCCTTGAATCACTTTAACGTTATCGACTCCAAAGCGATCGCAGTTACGTTTAATTAATTTTGCCACTTCGTCGTCTCTTTCTATGGCAATTATTTGTCCTTGGGGGCAAAGCAAGCCAATTTCTACGGGAATTGTTCCTGTCCCTGCACCAATATCCCACAAAACTGAATCTGGCTTCATGCGCAAGGAGGAAATAATTAAAATTCGTACTTCTCTCTTGCTGAGGGGAATTCCCGGCAGACGTTCAAAAAGTTTGTCAGGGATTCCTGGGGTTTTATATGGCCAGAGCATAATTAATTGTTTTGGTTATAAATTGGTCGAAAGTTAAAAGTCAAAAGTAGGTATGAGAATGGAATTTAGGATCAATATATATTTTAAAAAGCTCATAATGATTAACAAATGACTACGAACAATACTACTGTTAATTTTGTACCTTGAATTAGCTACGTTTTACTTATTAATTTATTTAGCTATTTAAAAATCTGTAAGGTTTGGAGAGTTGGATCGTTACACCCTGTGATAGTTCCTCCCGCTGCCAAAACTTGTTGTAAATACTCAATTGCCTCGATCGCAATTACTTCTCCTGGCATTAATAAAGGAATACCTGGAGGATAAGGACAAATCAACTCCCCACAAAGGCGATCGCTGGCTTCTTTAATCGGTATCGTCTCAGTATCAGTAAAATAGGCTTCTCTGGGGGAAACTTTTAAGGTATGAGGTATGCAGCATGAGGAATGAGGCAGGATTGGCGGGAAGGAAATAATCCTAGGAGTAATTGATTGAGACAAAGTTTCACAGGCTTGAATCAGCTGGTGAATGTCATCAGCAGTGTTACCCAAAGAGATAATAAAGGTTAAATGTTGTAGTGAAGGAAGTTCGCAGGTAACTCCTAGTTGTTCGTGTAATATTTCGTCAGCCTCAAAGCCTGTTATCCCCAACTTTGATAGGTTAAGGGTTAGTCTAGTGATGTCGAAGTGTTGGCAGCCAGGCTGTATTTTTGGTGTAAATATAGATAAGTTGGTCATCTCGGCAATTTTGTTTTTAGCTTCGTTGCTCATAGCGATCGCTTGACTCATTAATTCTGTGCCTTGAGTTGCCATTTGTTGTCTGGCAGCATCTAAGGAAGCCAGAAGGAGATAGCTAGGGCTTGTAGACTGAACTAACTGCAAAGCTTTATTAATCCGCTGACGACAAACTCTTTCGCCTTGAATATGTAGCATTGATGCCTGAGTCATGGCACTTAAGGTTTTATGAGTAGACTGTATCGTCAAATCTGCCCCCACGCTCATTGCCGAAGGAGGTAAATCATTATGAAAGGCAAAGTGTGCGCCGTGAGCTTCGTCTACCAACAGTGGAATATTATAGCGGTGGGTAATTTCGGCGATCGCCTTTAAATCGCTACATACTCCCTGATAGGTAGGATGCAACATCATTACGGCCTTGGTATCGGGATATTGGATTAACGACCTTTCTACAGCTTCTGGAGTTACGTTATGTACTAATCCTTCTTGAGCATCATATTCTGGGTTGATATAGATCGGTATTGCTCCCGATAAAATCAAACCAGCGATCGCCGATTGATGAATATTCCTGGGGAGAATTATTTTGTCCCCCATGCCACAAGTAGCTAAAATCGCTGCCATTACGCCACAAGTTGAACCATTAACCAAAAACCAAGTTTTTTCAGCCCCAAAAGTCATTGCAGCTAACTGCTGTGCTTCTTCTATTACTCCTTCGGGAGCAAACAAATTATCTAATTCGGGTAATTCTGGCAGATCGGCTTTGAATACTGCATTGCCCATCAAATCTTTGATAACGCGGTTGACACCTTTTCCCTGTTTGTGTCCTGGGGCATAAAATGCCGCCTGAGATTTTTGAGCAGATTTTTTTAAAGCTTCTAATAAAGGCGTTTTTGTCCAATTATCGATCATTTAGTATTTATAGGGTTCACTAAGTAATTAATCGATTTAAATAGTTAATTATCTTTATCTGCTTAGATGCATTTAATTAAAACTTTCATCTTAGATGTTTAACGTCATCTTGGTTTATTGTTTAATAATTTTATATTTAATATCAGCTTTATACAAACTGTTTTTTTGATAAAGATCAAGTAAAACCTTAAGGTTGCTGTCGATTTATCAGCAATTATTCTGATATCGTTTGAAAGTTATCAATAAATAACTTAAAAGTATTTATATTGTATTTGCTTAATAATTAAGACAAAGTTATGGATGATCCTAAAAAAAAAATTCTGATTGTAGATGATGACCAAACATTGTGTCATTTAATTGAGCGGTTTCTTACTTATCATAATTATCAAACTGAAGTCGCTTCTAATTGCACTATAGCTAGACAAAAGTTTAGAAACTTTCAGCCAAATCTAGTGATTTTAGATATAAATTTGCCTGACGACACGGGATTAAATCTTTGTGAAGAGATTTGTCAAACTAACGTTATGATTGTTATGTTAAGCTCAATGTCTGAAAATAGCTATATCTTAGAAGCATTCTCCAAAGGAGCAGACGACTACATCACAAAACCATTTGATTTACAAATTCTTCAGGCAAGAATTGAAGCCTTAATAAGAAGAGGTAGTAATACTATTAGCTCTTCTATAAGTAAAAAATTAATTTTTTTAGATAATTTGATGATTGATTTTTATCGTCGTGAAGTTGTCTTAAATAATCGTATTGTTCCTCTCACGGCATTAGAATTTGATTTACTATATTTTTTAGCTAATAATCCTAATCGTGTTTGGGATCGGGCGGAATTAATTGCGGCGATTTGGCACAATAATGACTATGAAGGAGACGATCGCAAAGTAGATATTCACATCGGTCGTATTCGTAAAAAAATTGCTGATGTCAACGGAGAATTTATCAAAACTGTTTGGGGTAGAGGCTATATGTTTGAGTTATCTAGTTCTAATGCAGTAAAATTGGCAGACTGAACCTAGAAGTCAATACAAGCAGTCATGTTAAGAGCAGGAATCGTCGGATTACCCAACGTCGGTAAATCTACCATGTTTAACGCCTTGGTCGCTAATGCTAAGGCAGATGCAGCTAATTTCCCTTTTTGCACCATCGAACCTAATGTCGGGATAGTATCTGTTCCAGACGATCGCCTGACGGTGCTTTCTAAATTGTCTAGTTCTCAAAAGCTAGTCCCCACCAGAATCGAGTTTGTCGATATTGCAGGATTAGTCAAAGGTGCAAGTAAAGGGGAGGGGTTAGGCAATCAGTTTCTTGCCAATATCCGCGAGGTTGATGCTATTGTCCACATGGTACGTTGTTTTGATGATGACGATATTATTCATGTTGCTGGTTCTGTAGATCCCGTAAGGGATATTGAAATAATCAATTTAGAGCTAATTTTGGCAGATCTGGCTCAGGTAGAGAAACGGATTACCAGATTACGTAAACAGGCAAAAAATGATCCAAATGCCCAAGCAGAAGTGGAACTATTAACTAGAATTAGTGAGGTTCTAAACGATGGTAAATCTGTCCGCAGTCTGGATTTATCGGAAGAAGAGCTGCTAACGATCAAGCAGTTAGGATTATTAACTAATAAACCGATTATCTATGCAACTAATGTTGCTGAAGACGACTTGGCAAGTGGCAATAAATGGGTAGAAGAAGTTCGCCAGTTTACCCATGATGAAGCTGCTAAAGTAGTCGTTGTTTCGGCGCAAGTAGAGTCAGAATTAATTGAACTTTCTCCAGAGGAGACTAAAGATTTCCTCGAAGCTTTAGGGGTAGAAGAAGGCGGTTTAAAATCTTTAATTCGCGCTACTTATGAGCTATTGGGATTGCGTACCTATCTCACAACAGGAGAGCAAGAAACCCGCGCCTGGACAATTACCGCGGGAACCAAAGCACCCCAAGCGGCAGCCGTCATTCATACCGATTTTGAGAAGAAATTTATCAAGGCTGAAACTATTAGCTATGAGGATTTAATTACAACAGGTTCTAAAAATGCAGCCAGAGAAAAAGGCTTGTTGCGTTTAGAGGGTAAAGATTATGTTGTCCAAGAGGGCGATGTAATTGAATTTCGCATCGGTGGTTAATTACGATTTGCTTTCTCTAATAATAATTAATTTAAACTAGAGCGATCGCCTTAAATATGTCAAATATAGCGATCGCTTTTTCAATCTCAATCTGCTAACTTTACAGATAACCTAAGCTTGATAAAGTGTAAGTAATCAAGTTGAGGATTACTGTATGAATTTACCCGATCTAGTATTATTCCTTCAACAAAAAACTTGTCTGGGCAATCTAGCAAGCGAAGTTTTAGAGGCGATCGCTGCTAATTTAACCGAACAAACTATTGCAGCCGATGAAATCTTCATTACTGAAAATACTGAGCCTCAAGGACTATATATCGTGCGAACTGGAAAGTTAGCCAGCAATAGTCAATTAGAATCGAGTCAAAGTAGCTTATTACCAGGAACAGTACTAAATTTATCTGCTCTGATATTAAATCAACCGACGCAATATCAGGTCAAAACTATTACCAAAGCTCAAATTTGGTTTATTAAAAGTTCCCAGTTTAGCAAAATTGTTCAGCAACATTCCGAAATAACTCAAACTTTTTCCCAACGCTTAGCTACAGAAGTCAAAGAATTATCAGAGCAATTATTATTTGAACAAGAACGTCAGGTAACTTTAAGACCTTATTTAGTTAGCAAAGCCAAGCGAGGAGTTATTGGTAAAAGTCGCTATGCAACCAGATTGCGATCGCAGATTAAACAGGCTTCCGAAAGTAGAGAATCGGTATTGCTTTTTGGTGAACCAGGATTAGAAAAAGATAACCTAGCAGCACTGATTCACTTTGGTTCAGCTGATCGTCGGCAGCCCATTATTCAGGTTGATTGCTCAAAACTACAGATTAGTGGTGCAGAATTATTTGGTCGCAGTGGTGGAAAACCAGGATTAATTGCCAGCCTCCAGGAGGGTACTTTAGTTCTCAATAATATTCACCTATTGCCAGCCGAATTAATACCTGCGATCGCCAATTTAGTTGCCACAAGTCAATATACTCCTGTCATCCGCCCTGGAAGCGAAATTACCAAATCTCAAACTTCTCAAGCCAGGATTATTCTAATTTCCGAACAAACTGTAGCGGCGATTAATTCCGTGGTTGACAATATAGTTAAAGTCCCTCCCTTAAGAGTTCGTAAAGCCGATCTAGATGAACAGATTAACTATTACCTAAATCTAATTGGACGAAACAAACTTTTTAGCAAAACCAAGATTACTCCCGAAGCCATTAGAAACCTTCAAGCTTATGATTTTCCCAATAACCTGCGGGAACTAGAAAGCATTATTGAGCGAGCCTTAACCCAACTACAAGGCTGTGATGATATTACCGAAGAAGTAGTGTGGCAATCCCAAAGCAAAAAGAAACAGTATCGGCTAAATCTGCTAAATAAATATCCCAAGCTGCGCTATTTTCTGCGGAGTGATTGGTTTCCTGACAGGATCAATTATGGCTTTACCCTGAGCTTTTTTGCCTTCATTGTTTTAGTGCTTTTCATCGCTCCCCAAAACCGTCAGGAGAACTTTGCGCTTAACTTATTTTGGGCGTGGTGGTGGCCATTAATCTTGATTGGATTTCCTTTCGTCGGCAGACTGTGGTGCGCGGTATGTCCTTTTATGATCTACGGCGAAGTTACCCAAAAGTTGTCTTTAATCTTGTTTCCCAGACAGCTTAAGAAATGGCCAAGACATAATGCCGAACAGTGGGGTGGTTGGTTTTTGTTTGGTTTATTTGCCCTGATTTTACTTTGGGAAGAACTGTGGAATCTGGAAAATACCGCTTATCTGTCGGCTTGTTTGCTATTGCTGATTACCGCTGGGGCAATGATTTTTTCAGCTATCTTTGAACGTCGCTTTTGGTGTCGTTATCTCTGTCCTATTGGCGGGATGAACGGATTGTTTGCCAAACTTTCCATGACGGAATTACGAGCGCAACAGGGAACTTGCTCGGCAGAATGTACCACCTACCAATGTTATAAAGGTGGCCCTGCTAAAGGAGAAGGACAAGAAACTAACGGCTGTCCTCTTTATTCCCATCCCGCACAGCTTACCGATAATCGAGATTGTGTTTTGTGCATGACCTGTCTTAAAGCCTGTCCCCATCGCTCAGTTGAGTTTAATTTACGTCCCCCTGGAATTGAACTATGGACAACTCATACCCCTCATAGTTATGAAGTGGCGTTATTATTTTTGTTGTTGAACTTAATCTTTTTGCATCGTTTGCCCGAAATATCAACTCGGCTAGGTTTAGATCTGCACCTAGATCGATTTAGCAGCCACGCTTTAGTATCGATTGTTGTTTTGAGTATGCCGCTAATCATACCGCTGATAGCTCAAGCCATAAATAAACTTATAGGTAAACTAAATCATAAATATAAACCCCGCAAGTTTATGGAAGTAGCTTATGGCTATTTACCTTTAGTGTTGGCAGGCAACTTGGCTCACTATCTGCGTCTTGGTTTAGCAGAAGGCGGGAGAGTACTTCCCGTAACTATGGCAACCTTTGGTTTAAACGGCGCAAGTTTTCCGATACTGGTAGCTCATCCCGCAGTCATTGCTTTTTTGCAAGGAACTTCTCTGATCATTGGTGTGTTGTTGTCTATCTTATTAACCCAAAAGATTGCCCGACAGCAGTTTAAATATTTACTACCGCAGCAAGGTGCGATCGCTCTTTTAGGCTTTGGTATGTGGCAAGTAATCGTTGGGGTTTAATATCAAGTAAGCTCTTTACAGTTAAATATTTTGATCTGGGGAATTAGGGAAATGGGGGATTAGGGAATAACCTTATTTAAAGTGATTATCCTTACTTGGTTTAATACGCTCTTTTTCCTGAAAAGATGATATCTGAAAACGCACGAAATCATTAACCTTAAAACAAAAAATATCGTTGTGCCATTGGTAAAACTTTAGCGGGTTCACAGGTTAGTAATTCGCCATCTGCCCTTACTTCATAGGTTTCGGGATTAACTTCCATCTTAGGTAAGGCCTCGTTAAGCTTCATGTCTGACTTACTCAAATTACGAGTATTGCTAACGGCGATCGCTCTTTTCTGTAAGCCAATCTGTTCTGGAATGCCTGCCTCTATCGCAGCTTGGGATACGAAAGAAAGGGAAGTAGCCGTCCTCGCACCGCCATAACTACCAAACATCGGACGCATATAAACAGGCTGGGGAGTGGGAATACTGGCATTTGGATCGCCCATTTGAGCATAGGCAATCACGCCTCCTTTGATTACTATCTCTGGCTTTACGCCAAACATAGCTGGTTTCCACAGACAGATATCTGCTAGTTTCCCTGACTCAATTGAACCAACCTGGTTGGCAATACCGTGAGCGATCGCTGGGTTAATTGTGTATTTAGCGATATACCGTTTAGCGCGAAAGTTATCGGCTTTTTCTTGATTAGAAGATTCTAAAACGCCCCGTTGCACCTTCATTTTGTGGGCGGTTTGCCAAGTGCGAATAATAGTTTCTCCCACCCGTCCCATTGCCTGAGAATCAGAAGCAATCATGCTAAAAGCACCAAGATCATGCAGAATGTCTTCTGCTGCAATAGTTTCTTGGCGTATACGAGACTCAGCAAAGGCTACATCTTCAGGAATACCTTTATCAAGATGATGACACACCATTAGCATATCTAGGTGTTCTTCTAGAGTGTTAACGGTAAAAGGACGGGTGGGATTAGTCGAAGAAGGTAAAACATTACTCTGACCGCAGACTTTAATAATATCAGGAGCGTGTCCACCACCTGCTCCTTCAGTATGATATGTATGAATTACGCGATCTTTAAACGCAGCAATCGTATTTTCCACAAAACCTGCTTCATTAAGAGTATCGGTATGGATTGCTACCTGAACATCATATTGATCGGCAACGCTCAAACAAGTATCGATCGCCTTGGGGGTTGTTCCCCAATCTTCATGCAGCTTTAGCCCCATTGCACCTGCCTGTACCTGTTCCACTAGCCCTTCAGGTTTAGCACTATTACCCTTACCCAAAAAGCCCAGATTCATCGGAAAAGCATCCGCAGCCTGGAGCATCCGCCAAATATTCCACGCCCCAGGAGTGCAGGTGGTTGCGTTTGTACCCGTAGCCGGGCCAGTACCGCCGCCGATCATCGTCGTAATCCCAGAGGCGATCGCTGTTTCAATCTGTTGGGGACAAATAAAGTGAATATGGCTATCGATCCCACCCGCGGTAACTATGTGTCCTTCACCAGCCACAACTTCGGTTGCAGCCCCAATAATGATATCTACATTGTCTTGAATCTGAGGATTGCCTGCCTTACCTATCTTGTCAATCTTGCCGTCTTTGATGCCAATATCAGCTTTGACAACTCCCCACCAATCGAGAATTAAAGCGTTAGTAATTACCAGGTCTACCGCCCCATCTGCGCGGGAGATCGGCGATTGTCCCATACCGTCGCGGATTACCTTGCCACCACCAAATTTAACCTCATCGCCATAGGTAGTGTAATCTTGTTCCACTTCAATTAGCAATTCTGTGTCCGCTAACCTAACGCGATCGCCCACAGTAGGACCATAAGTATCTGCATACGTCCGCCGATCCATGTGATAGCTCATATATCTAGCCGTTAATTCCTGTGTGGTTTCGCCTAAAAATTAGAATCAGTTTATAGATTAAAGGCATTAAAGCCCGTCTTGATTAGAACACAGAATATATTAAGAATTGGCATCTTAAATTATCATATTTCAAGCTAACAAATAACTTAAAATACACTTTCTCAGATATATTTTAACGATAATAGATTATTGCTTATGAAGTATTTAACTATCGTCACTAATCAACATAACAATCTCCAGCATCGCTTATCAAGCTCTTTTATCTCCAACTCTAAATATAATACTTCTGCTACTAAGTATACGAGTGTTGGTAGAGACTCTACACCTAGAATATCGATATAGTAAAGCGCATCCGCCCGTAAGGTGGCTAATCGATTAGCTATTCGATTATATCCATCAATAAGGATTTTCATCTCTAGTTTTCTCTGTTCATCCCTTACCAATGCTTCTTTTTTAAATCTTAGATATTCAGTGTCAGAATGTATTGTTCTGGTAAGAGTTGTCATCGAATTAACTTTTAATGTGACAGCTCTATCCTAGTAACTATTAAAATCAACTATAGTGACTCTAATCACCATACGTAACAAGTGCTTGAACGATATGGTTTTCTCAAATTAATTACTATTCAGACTTATATTATTGCATTTCTGTTGTTTTAAAATTACGATCTCATTCTGATTGCGTAACTAAAGCGATTTTTCTCTATGATTGTTTTTTTAAACTATCTTTTGTATTACATCGAGTATAGGCATTCCAGGTGGTTAGATCTGGGGCAGGAAAGCTCAGGATAGCCGAACGAGCCTCTTCGCTCAAACCCCTGACCATACTAAAGTCTGCCCCAGCGATATTTTGCAGATTTTCTAAAATTGCCCCTGTCAAATCAGCAGCCCTAAAATCTACTCCTTTAAGTTCAGTGTTAGCAAGGCGTGCGTTGCGTAGACTCGCCCCTGTCATGATGGCTTTTTGCAGATTTGCTCCACTCAAAGAAACATTATCTAAAATTGCCCCAGTCAGATCCGCCCCACTTAGGTAAGCGCCGATCATTTTTGCTCCTGTCAAATCTACTCCTCGCAGATTTGCGGTATTAAGATAAGCCCCATTAAGATTAGCACCAGGCCCTACTGCGCCTGAACTTTTGCAGTTAAACTCTTCGGGAAAAATAGTTTCGTTGTCGTAAATAGTTACCTGAAACTGAGTATTCTGTAAATTGGCATTACTAAGGTTAGCTCGACGTAAATCAGCACGACTCAAATACGCCCCCGTTAAATTTGCTCCGCTTAAATCTGCCCCCGTTAAATTCGCTCCTCTTAAATCGGTATAACAAAGATTTGCTCCTTTGAGGTTTACCCCAACTAGATCGGCGTTGGTTAAAATGCTTTGAGAAAAGTTAATCTGCTCTAAGTTGGTTTCGTTAAGAGCGATCGCATATAGATCTTGATTACTATAGTCGGCTTGGGCTAAACTTTCTCCTGACTGGAGTTTGGCAATAATCTTTGCAGCCAGAGGAGATTTACTGCTTGAGGCGGTAGTTGGCATAATTTTAGAGCTGAATAATTAAAAATTAATTATGAATAACCATCTTTGACAAACAAGAAAAAGGGTCAAGCTAACTTAACCCTGGCAAATTCTTTAAATCTATTGTCTAATATCTAGTTTGTTTATTTAAGTTTGCTTCTAATTTCTTCAACCCGCTTACGGTTGACTCCCAGATCGGATTTACCGAGGCGAGAAGCAGAGCGAACCTGAACCACATTAGCGTCAGAATCTAAATAGAACTCCACATCATCCACATACCCCATTAGCTTGCTTTTAAATTCTGCATAGAGATACTTATCCGTCTCTTCAATGATGGTAGTTCTCTCCATGCCTTGTACCACTTGCTTAATCTCAGCCATAGATACCATTGGCAACGGTTCGATCTGCGACTGAGCATCATTACTTTGACTACTAACACAGTTAGGAGTACCAGGACAGGCAGTTAACTTGCCATCTGTGACACCTAAGTTATTAGGTTTTTTTCCCGTAAAATTAAACATTTTGTTACTACTTTTGATTAAAATTCGGTTGTAATCTAAACAAAATTATTTTACCTTGCTACTAACTGCTGCAAAAATTCTCGTCTTTGGCAGAGAGAAGACAAGTTATGCTGCTTTGGCTAAAACGCTTTCTTTGGCAGTCAAAAGCTTTAAAGCCTCTTGATACTGTTGGTCAGCTTCAGTAGCGATTTGAGCATAGGTGATCGGCTTTTGGGACACAACATCATCTGGCTCGATTCCTAGCTTGTTAATATCTGTATGATTAGGAGTTTCATATTTAGCCACCGTTACCGCTAGCCCAGCACCATCGGGTAATTCAAACAAAGATTGAATCAACCCTTTGCCAAAGGTTTTTTCTCCCACCAATAAAGCTCTTTCGTTGTCTCGTAATGCTCCTGCCAAAATTTCGCTAGCACTAGCTGTTCCTTGGTTGACCAAAACGACTAAGGGATCGTCCGTTAATATTTCACTATTGGAATCAAAGCTGCCTAAAGCTCCCTGACGATTTACGGTATAAACAATCGTGCCGTTATCAACCCACATTCTCGCAATTTCGACTCCAGACTGCAACAAACCCCCTGGATTGTTGCGTAAATCAAGAATATAAGCTTCTGCTCCCTCTTTTTCTAACTTGCTAACTCCATGAGCAATTTCTTTGGCTGCATTAGCACTAAACTGACTGAGTCGTACATAACCCACTTTCTTATCGGTATTGGTATCTAAGGCAGTATAAACAGGATTAAGGGAAATGCGATCGCGAACTAGATCAACAGTGTGAGGTTTGACAGCTTTCTCTTGCCCAGACTGTATCCTCAGAGAAACTTTTGTGCCGATTGCACCACGCATTTTAGCTGCTGCTTCGTCAAGAGTAATGGTTTTAGTATCGACCCCATCGATTTCTAAAATACTATCTTTAGGTTTAATTCCTGCTGCTTCGGCGGGAGAGCCAGCCAAGGGCGAAATAACTTCAATTAGCTTGGTTTCAGGGTTAACGTTAATCTGTAGCCCCACTCCAGAAAGTTCTCCTGAAGTATTGACCTGTAAACTATGATATTGTTCTGGTCTGAGTAATCTGGTAAAAGGATCGTCTAAGCTTGCCAGCATTTCTTCAATGGCAGCATAAGTTTCTTCGCGATCGCGCAGCGGTTTTTTGACAAACTTCTCTCTCAGCTTCCACCAATTTTGATGATTGAAGGTTTCATCTAAATAAGATTGGTTGACAATTCGCCATGATTGTAACAATATCTTTTGTTCTTCAGTAAAAGCTTGCGCATCAGGCGTGTACCAGCAAGAAGCGAACCAAAAAAATATCAGCAGGGCAATTGAACAAACTTTCTTGACCATGAGAATAATTAATATAGGACGATTTTTACAATTTTTTACAATTATAATTATTGTAATTTAGCGATTCTTAATTAATTGTTACGCAAAAACAACAATTGTTTTGTCCAACTCAAAAGCTTTGTCCATATATTTTTGATTGATATACAGCAATCCCAATCTAAATATGGCGTATAATACTACATTAGATAAAGACATCATAGCTTAAAGCTATGTTACATTTTTTAAATAGGGTAAAGCTAAGATCTCTAAGATTTGGTTCCTTATGCACTTAAACTTCAAATATACACCAAGCGTACTATGTGTCTGATTAAAGGTAAACTTTAATACAGTACGCACACCTACCTAAAATCTTTACAGTATTCTTAACTGCACAATCATTATTTCAAGTCGAGAAGCTCTGAGATTTTGATCTGCTTAGGGAGCTAAAAAAGTTTTTTCGTAGAGTCATCCATAACTATTTTTTGTTAGCTAATTTATAAGCTTCATGTTTTCTAAACAAGTAACTGATTCAAAAACTTTTCAATGGTTTGATGAGCGTCTGGAAATTCAAGCAATTTCTGATGACATCACCAGCAAGTACGTGCCACCTCACGTAAACATTTTTTATTGTTTGGGCGGTATTACTCTGGTTTGCTTCTTAATTCAGTTCGCCACTGGATTTTGCATGACTTTTTATTATAAGCCAAGTGTAACTGAAGCTTTTGCTTCGGTTGAGTACATCATGAACGAAGTTAGCTTTGGCTGGTTAATTCGTTCCATCCATCGCTGGTCAGCTAGTATGATGGTTTTGATGATGATTCTCCACACTTTCCGCGTTTACCTGACTGGTGGATTCAAAAAACCCCGTGAGTTGACCTGGATTACTGGCGTAATTATGGCGGTAATTACAGTCAGCTTTGGGGTAACTGGATACTCTTTACCTTGGGATCAAATTGGCTATTGGGCGGTAAAAATTGTCTCTGGTGTTCCAGCCGCAATTCCTGTCGTTGGCGATCAGCTAGTTGAGCTACTTAGAGGTAGTGCTAGTGTTGGTCAAGCTACTTTGACTCGTTTTTATAGCCTGCATACTTTTGTTTTACCCTGGTTGATTGCCGTATTTATGCTGCTACATTTTTTGATGATCCGCAAACAAGGTATTTCTGGTCCTTTGTAAATATCTGCTAAAAATCTATCAGGCTGATTAAGCAAACGCTCCTGATAGATTTTACGTAAAATAGTAGCTAAAGTGTATTTAACGGTATACAAGTTTATTTGCTTTTCTATACCAGAAGGCACTGAGGTAGATTAAAACGCCTCAATTTGTTTATCAAATAAAAGTGCCATATTAATTAATACAGCTTAGACAGCATAAATAACCATTGTTCTGGTCATTTAATCCGCTGATTCCAAGTAAATTTAGGAGAGAAAATTATGTCCACTCTAAAAAAGCCAGATCTAAGCGATCCCGCTTTACGCGCTAAGTTAGCTCAAGGTATGGGTCACAATTACTATGGTGAACCTGCCTGGCCAAACGATTTGCTATACATTTTTCCCGTAGTTATTTTAGGAACTATTGGTTTAGTTGTAAGTTTAGCTGTACTCGATCCTGCGGTTGTAGGCGAACCTGCTAACCCTTTTGCTACTCCTCTAGAAATTTTGCCTGAATGGTATCTATATCCTGTCTTCCAAATACTACGAGTTGTTCCTAGCAAACTGTTGGGAATTGCAGCCCAAACAGCAGTCCCCTTGGGTCTGATGTTGATTCCTTTCATTGAAAGCGTTAACAAATTTCAAAATCCTTTTCGTCGTCCTGTAGCCACCACAGTATTCTTGTTTGGTACTTTGGTAACTATCTGGCTAGGAATTGGTGCAACTTTCCCCATTGACGAATCTTTAACACTAGGCTTGTTCTAGATTTTAGAGAACGCATTATTTTTGAGCTGTTGGAAGAGACGTAGTAGTTCTGTACCTGGTTTTAGCTTAAGTTTACGCTAGGTGCTGTTCATCTACGTCTCTTTAGTTTTGTAAATTAGTGTAACTGTCTGAGATTGCGATAATTTCGAAATTATTGGTATGATATATCACAGAAAGCATGGCAAACAAGCCAAAAGGCTTTCTACTTGCAAGGATATTGAGCAGCATGGAAGTGGGAATAACCCGCTTTTTTTGTTGCCTAAATTAAACTGACAATAGTTCCAACTTACTTCTAGTTTGGTTGGCACACCACAACCATAACTTTTGCGCAACATGACCCATCCCGTTGTCCCCCGAATTATCGAATTAGCATCTCCTCTGGCTGAAGATCTTAAGCTAGAGTTAGTTGACGCAGTGTTTCAAACCAATCAAACACCACCAATTTTGAGGATAGATGTTAGAAATCCTCATGGGGACACCAGCTTGGAAAACTGCGAACAAATGAGTCGTGTTCTCGAAGAAAAGCTAGATTTAACCGAAATTATCCCTGGGACTTATGTCTTGGAAATTTCTAGTCCTGGTATTTCCCGTACCCTGACTACAGATCGAGAATTTATTGCCTTCAAAGGGTTTGCTGTAATGATTGAGACTTTTGCTCCTTACAAAAATAAACAACAGTGGCAAGGGCGATTGCAACACCGCGATGAAACGGTAATTGAGATCAACAACAAAGGTAAAGCGATCGCCATTCCGCGAGAATTAATCGCCAAAGTACAGCTGGATGATGGATAAGCAAGCTCAGCGCGAAAATTTCAGCGATTAGCATGTGCTCAATCAATCATTAATTCAAATATTTAGTTTCATTTATTAGGAGTACGACATGACTCTAGTCAGTTTGCCTGGTTTAAAGGCAACTATCGACGAAATCAGCCAGCGATATAACCTACCTGGTAGCTCTGTAGAAGAAGCCTTAAGAGAGGCACTAATCAAAGGTTACGAAAAGTTTCGTCGTTCCAAAAATCGTAACGAAGAATTTAGCGAAGAATATTTTGAAAACTTCAACGTCCAACTGGATACAGAAGAAGAAGGTTTTCAAATTCTTACTACTAAAGTAATCGTTGATGTTAATAAAGACCAAATTGAAGACCGAGATCACCAGATTGCTCTAAGCGAAGTGCGAGAGCAGGTTGACGACTCGGAAATTCAGGTAGGAGACTCAGTATTAGTAGACGTTACTCCCGAACAAAAAGATTTTGGACGTATGGCAGCAATTCAAACCAAACAAGTGCTGTTACAAAAGCTACGGGATCAACAAAGAAAGCTAATACAAGCAGAGTTCCAGGATTTAGAAGGGACAGTCTTACAAGCGAGAGTAGTTCGTTTTGAGCGTCAATCAGCGATTGTAGCAGTTACTAGTGGCTTAGGACAGCCAGAAGTAGAGGCAGAATTACCCAAGCGTGAACAGCTACCTAACGACACCTATCGCTCTAACACCACTTTCAAGGTTTATTTGAAAAAAGTTAGAGATACTCCCAATCGTGGTCCCCAGCTAATGGTTTCTCGAGCTACAGCAGGATTAGTCGTAGAACTATTTAGTAACGAAGTTCCCGAAATAGAAGAAGAAATTGTCCGCATCGTCGCTGTTGCCAGGGAAGCTCACCCTCCTTCTCGCCATGTAGGAGTACGTACCAAAATTGCCGTCGATACTTTAGAAAGAGATGTCGACCCCGTCGGAGCCTGCATTGGTGCCAGAGGTTCAAGAATTCAGGCCGTGGTAAATGAATTACGAGGAGAAAAAATCGATGTAATTCGGTGGTCGCCAGATCCAGCAACTTATATCTCTAATTCTCTTAGTCCTGCCAGAGTAGACCAAGTAATTTTAGCCAACACAGAAGAAAAGCAATCTTTGGTTTTAGTTGCCGAAGATCAGTTGAGCTTGGCAATTGGTAAAGAAGGGCAAAACGTCCGTTTGGCTGCTCGTCTTACGGGATGGAAAATCGATATTAAAAATATTGATAAATATGATGAAGCAGCAGAAATGGCAAAATGGGCAGCTCAAGCAGAAACAGCAGAATTAGCTGAGTTGGAAGAAACGGTTGATGAGATAGAAACTGAAGCAGCAGAGGAAATTGAAGTAGTAGAAGCTGAGAAAGAAGCAGAATCAATTGCTGAAGCTGAAACTATAGAAGAAACAGAACCAGAACAATACTCCTAACAATCAAATTAAGCACTCTCAAAACAAAGGCTGCGCCAAAACTTTTTGAGGCAGTCGCCTTGACCAAAAATTCACGCCTCTAAGTTCTAGTAGTTTTTGCTTAACTAAAAAAAAGCCCATTCTTCTTATGTCTTAGCAAGGTGACTGTTGCCTCACTACATGTTGAACTTTCGTAATTGCAATTCATGACATCTGTTTGATTTAACTTAAGTAAACCTTAGAAAAATAAAAAGTTTGAACCAAATAAATTATCGTCGTTGTGTCAGCTGTCGTCGAGCCGCACCTAAGAAATCATTCTGGCGCGTTGTGCGTCTAGCATCCAGTCATAAAATTCAGCTAGATCGAGGAATGGGACGTTCTGCATATCTTTGCCCAAATCTTAAATGTTTAACTCAAGCTAGAATTAAAAACCGTTTAAGAGGTTCTCTAAGAACGACAGTTTCTGATGATATTTATCAAAGTTTACAAGAACGTTTAAGCTGATAGTGTTAAGGTTCAATGACAAAAACCAAATTATTGGCTTAAGAATTTAAGATTATACAAACAATCTAGTATTTTTCTTTAAAATAAAGCTATGGGTAAATCAACACCGGTAACAATTTAAGACTCGCTCAGATTGTTCTACTGTTTAATCTAGATTTCAAGATCTGATAGAGTCACGGCAATTTTACCAGTAACTAAAAAAACATGAAAGACTACATGGACAAACAAATGGTCAAATAAACACAAACAGTCAACTGAGGGGCATAGTGGATGAACAACGGCAAAGTTAGAATATACGAACTATCAAAAGAGTTAAATTTGGACAACAAAGACATTAAAGAAATTTGCGAACAACTAAATATCGCAGTCAAAAGTCATAGTAGTACAATTACCGCAGAGCAAGCAGAAAGAGTTAAAGCCGTGGCGATGAAATCCCCTCGCACTGATAAAACAAGTAATAGCCAGAGAAACGAACCAAAAGCCCCAAAAGTAGCAGAGAAGCGCAAGCAGCAGATTTTGGCTGTTCATCATCGAACTGACAATTCAGATTCTATCTCTCAAGCAGTTAAGCCTAATGGCAATGGGATATCTCCTAGATTGGTTTCTCCGCCTTCTAGACCAAAATCACCAACGTCAGCAAGAGCAGAGGGAGAATCTTTAACCTCAGTCAAATCGCCTCAAGTTAATCAACCGGCAGATAATAATGGAGTAGCAGCACAAGCAATAGATAAAACTTCAGAATCTTTAGCTAAACCTAGCTTGACTCAATCCCCTAGACTGACTAGCCCACCTTCGAGACCTCAAGCTAAAAAATCAGGAACCAAAAATTCAATTCAGCCTCCAAGCAAGCCGAAAATACGTCCTGTAGAGCAATCGCCAAGCCCAGCAGAAGAGACAGAGAAGAAGAAAGTAGTGATCGCTCCTCTTCCCAAGCTCAATCAGAGACCTCAAAAAGCCCAAGCGGTTGCGAAAGTGGCTCCGCCAGAAGAAATAGATGAAAGCGACACCGAAAATCTTGACGGCGAAGATATTACAACTGATGATCTCGAGGTCAAAAAAGTTACTCGACTCAAACGCCCTGCGCCCCCTCGTAAAGTAAAAGAGTGGGAAAATGAAGAAGAGGATGAAGGCAAGCAAGCCAAATCTGGGAAAGGAAAAGTAGGTAAAAAACGTCGTTCGCCTAAACCCTTACTGGACGATGATGATTTTGATGATGGTGATCCTAATGCCGTTGAGATAAACAAAGCGTTTAGCTTATCTACCGCCCGTCCAGCAAAGCCGAAATCTTTGCAACAACAGCAACCAGCAGCTAGTGTTAATAAAAAACCCCGCAAGCCATCTTTTAAAACGGAAAAAACTCAAAAAACAGAGCGACAACCTAAAGGAAAAGCTGTTCCTACCCTGGCTGAATCAATTACTTTATCAGATAATCTTACCGTTAGAGATTTGGCAAACAGGCTAAATACTTCTGAAACAGATATTATTAGAAATCTTTTCTTTAGAGGTATCCCTGTAAACATTACCCAAACCCTAGATCTAGAAACAGCTCGTTCGGTAGCAGAAGAGCTTGGGGTGATTGTGGAAACTCCTGAAGAAAAATCAGCAGCGACTAAAGATACGGAAATGCTGGATGCTGATGATCTACAAAATCTCCAGTATCGCCCTCCTGTAGTGACTATTATGGGTCATGTGGATCACGGTAAAACTACTTTGCTAGATTCAATTCGTAAAAGTACTGTGGCTTCAGGAGAAGCTGGAGGTATTACTCAACATATTGGTGCTTATCACGTAGATGTCGAACACAATGGTAGCAATCAGCAAATTGTCTTTCTTGATACTCCTGGCCACGAGGCTTTCACTGCCATGCGTGCTAGAGGAACGAGAGTAACAGATATCGCTATTTTGGTAGTAGCTGCTGATGACGGGGTACAGCCTCAAACTAGGGAAGCTATTAGCCATGCCAAAGCAGCAGGAGTACCGTTAATTGTCGCAATTAATAAAGTAGACAAGCCAGAATCTAATCCCGATCGCATTAAGCAAGAGCTAACAGATCAAGGTCTGGTACCTGAAGACTGGGGTGGCGATACTACTATGGTGGAAGTGAGTGCGCTCAAAGGCGATAATCTTGATGAACTATTAGAAATGATTCTTTTAGTAGCTGAGGTTGAAGAACTTTCGGCTAACCCAGACCGCCCCGCCAAAGGCACGGTAATTGAAGCTAACCTTGATCGCAATCGCGGCCCAGTAGCTACTTTACTCGTTCAAAACGGTACGTTAAGAGTTGGAGATAGCATCGTAGCTGGTTCCGTCTTGGGCAGGGTAAAAGCCATGGTAGATGATACGGGAGCAAAGGTAGAAGCTGCCACACCATCTTTTGCCGTTGAGATTTTGGGACTTAACGACGTTCCTGAAGCAGGAGACGAGTTCGATGTCTATGAAGATGAAAAAGAAGCTAGAGCGATCGCCGATCGACGTTCCATCCTGCAAAGAGATACTCGATTGCTACAGTCTTTATCTTCTCGTCGAATTAGTTTAAGCACCATCTCGGCACAGGCTCAAGAAGGTGAATTAAAAGAGCTGAATCTGATTATCAAAGCAGACGTTCAAGGATCTGTAGAGGCGATCGTTGGTTCTCTGCAACAACTGCCACAAAACGAGGTTCAGATTCGTACTCTGTTGGCATCTCCTGGAGAAGTAACTGAAACTGATGTTGACTTGGCAGCAGCTAGTGGTGCAGTAATTATTGGATTCAACACCACTTTGGCATCGGGTTCTCGTCAAGCAGCAGATCGTGAAGGAGTAGACATTCGCCAATACAACATCATCTACAAACTTTTAGATGAGATTCAAGCGGCAATGGAAGGACTCCTCGATCCTGAAGAGGTAGAAGAAAGTCTCGGTCAGGTTGAAGTACGTGCTGTCTTCCCTGTGGGACGTGGTGCTGTAGCAGGTTGTTATGTTCTGTCTGGCAAGATAGTCCGCAACTGCAAGATTCGTGTTCGTCGAAGTAATAATATCGTTCACGAAGGCGATTTAAACTCTCTCAAACGCATGAAAGACGACGTTAAAGAGGTGAACACGGGCTTTGAGTGTGGTATTGGTGCTGCTAAATTCTCTGATTGGAAAGAGGGCGATATTATCGAAGCTTATGAATTAGTCTTCAAACGCCGCACTCTGGCAACCAAATAAAATAATTTATCGAACAGTGTCAGCCAAAATTTAAGTTACTGGCACTGTTCAATGCTAAATGTTTAATGTAATGCGTTCTGAACCTTTTTTATGGATTCATTTGGTGGGAATAGCTCTGTTTCCCGCTTTGGTAGGAGTAACTTTCATCGGTTTAGCTGTGGGAAATAGTTTTGCTTATTTTATTGAGCTGCCTTTGCTGGCAGCGATCGCCATATTGCCTATACTATTGATGCAGTTAAGTCGCCCGTTTGATATTTTTAGCGTTTTAATTTTCTCGGTTAAACCTGAATGCTTAACCGATGAGCAGAGAAAAATATTAGCTTTATTTCAAACATTTAGACAAAAAATAATTAGCATAATTACAGCAGGAATCATGCTTTTCTTGTTATGGTTACTGTATCGCTTGTCTCCTTTAGCTGTAGCTATAGCTGACTTTATACCCCAGTGGCGTATTTTGGGATTGGCGATCGCTGCGCTCGGCTTTTTAGCCAGCAATCTTTTTGTTCAAGTGCCTATTAGCGTTTTATTGGTTTTACTAACCAAAGAATCAAAATTGGCTCAACTAGAGCCATATTCCAGGGAAAAAATCGAGCATGATTTTACCATACCTGGAATTAAAGTCAGCAAAATACTGTGGTTGGGGCAATCACCATCTGAAGTTAAAGAAATAAGCTAAATTATGTTGGTTTCTTTAAGAGTGTAATTGCAACTACAGACTGTGATTTCAGTTAAGCTAGACTGATAAGTATAGAGTAATCAAACATAATATATACATGGCAAATCCAATTATCGCTGCTCAAAACGGTAAAGCACAAGACCAAGTAATTTGGTTCAGTCTCAGACAAGCGATCGCTAAAAGCTCTGGTTTCCATAGTTGGCAACGAGAAAGAAACATTAGTAGCGACGTAGATCTAGACCAACAGGTACGACGCTATCTTAGAGAAACCTTAGAAACTCTTGCATACTAACAAACAGACAATAAACTGCAAATCATTATTCAACTCTAGTAGGAGCGTGTCACCAGGTGCGCTCCTATTATAATTTAAAATTGATCATCTAATCGCAGGCAGCCGAGACAACAGGGAAAAAATGCCAAAGCCGAGTAATAAAGCACCACTGGCAGGATTTATCCAGCTAGACCAACGACGTAATTCTAAGATTTTCTTGATCGAAGCGGTAAAAGTTCCAGCGATCACCAAGGGCGTAACGTAACCGATCGCATAGGCAATTAATAAACCACCACCCAAAATTAGATCCTGAGTTGTTGCTACCCAAGTTAGCAGAGTTGCTAGTACAGGAGTACTGCAAGGAGAAGCAATTAAACCAAAAGTCAGACCGAGTAAGTAAGAACGTAATCCCCGGGGTAAATCTTCAGCGATCCAGTCTGTTGCGCCCAAAGAAGGAAAGCGTAGCGGTAAAATTTCTAATAAGTTTAAGCCCATAGCGATCGCCACTAGACTGACAACAATTGGTAAACCGACACCTATTTGTCCATATACTTTACCAATAGTCGTGGCAACAATCCCCAAAATAGCTAAGGTAGTCGCTAAGCCCAAGGCAAACCAGCTAGACTGGGCGGCTGCCTGTAATCTGCCCTCAGACTCATAACCCCCGATATAGCCTACGGTAATTGGCAACATCGACAGCATACAGGGAGTTAAGCTAGTAACCAGCCCTGCCAAAAAGATTACGCCCATACTGACGACGCTGAGATGAGTTAATTGAGAAGAGACTAGGCGATCGGCAAATCGCTCTAATAAATATATTTGTGTTTGTAAAAATTCCAGCATTCAAAAATTAATTAATCCAGGTTTAGCCCTCTTGAATTCTATCAAAATACCTAAATTCTATAGATCTCAAAGCTGAAAAGACACTAAAATAGCGGACGTGCTATCAAAGTTAAAGAACTAGCTTAAGGAATTACCAGCCAATATGTTCAATAAAAATACATTTTTCCTAGTTTTATTGTTGTTTATTCCCGTTTCCATTGCGGCGCATTTTCTAAAATGGGGAGAAACCACCGTATTTATCACCGCCGCTTTGGGTATTATCCCGCTAGCTGCCTATATGGGTACAGCCACCGAAGAAATTGCCGTAGTAACTGGTCCTAGTATCGGCGGTTTGCTCAATGCTACCTTTGGCAATGCTACTGAATTAATCCTCGCTTTCATCGCTCTCAAGGCTGGCTTAGTTGGCGTGGTTAAAGCAACTATTACAGGTTCGATTATCAGTAACCTGCTGCTGGTAATGGGATTTTCGATGTTGCTGGGAGGATTGCGCTTTAAAGAACAGAAATTTCAACCCACCGTAGCCCGTCTTAATGCCTCTTCCATGAACTTGGCGGTAATTGCATTACTTCTGCCGACAGCAGTCCAATACACCTCCGCAGGTATCGAAGAACAAACGTTACAAAACTTATCCGTAGCTGTGGCGGGTATTCTGATTTTAGTTTACATTCTCACTTTACTATTTTCGATGAAGACTCATGCCTATCTCTGTGATGTGGGAGATGCGGATCTAGATGAGGGTGGAGAGGGTGAACCCGAAGTTAATTTGCCCTTTTGGATATTTATCTTGCTGGCAGTTACCCTGGCAGTAGCAGTAGAATCAGAACTACTCGTAGATTCTTTAGAAGCAGCCACGACTGACTTAGGTTTGAGTGCTTTGTTTACTGGGGTGATTCTGCTGCCAATTATTGGTAATGCGGCCGAACACGCAACTGCGGTAACTGTAGCGATGAAAGACAAGATGGATCTTGCCGTATCCGTGGCGGTAGGTTCGAGTATGCAGATTGCTTTATTTGTTGCCCCAGTATTGGTAATTGCTGGCTGGATTATTGGTCAACCAATGGATCTTAACTTTAATCCTTTTGAACTAGTGGCAGTAAGTGTGGCAGTGCTGATTGCTAATTCGATTAGTTCTGACGGCGAGTCTAACTGGTTAGAGGGAAGTTTACTGTTGGCGACTTATGCTGTAGTAGCACTGGCTTTTTTCTTCCATCCAGTTGTCGAAGGGATGATTTAGCTAATTTACAGATAATATATTTGTTTTTTGTAGGGATATAATCTTCAGATTACATATTAATAACTGGCATTTAGTCAGTTATTAATATGTTCATAAACATAATGTATTTTGTAACTGGCTGATAGCTGCACGATTTTAAACAAACAATAATTTAGATTATTAATAATTTCAAAAAGTATCACAACACACCAGAAATAGAACCTTATGCTAACAGGTTAACGAGAAATTTACATATCTTTTGTTAAGCTGGCTCTACTTGGACAGGTAGAACAACTCTAACTAATAATGCAAACCATTAAGCCAGCAACAGGGAAAAGAAGAGGGGTCTATAATACTCAAAAACATTGGCAAAAATTCCCCATTCGCATTCCTACATTGCTGATTTTGTCAGTATTAGGTTTTTTTTGTGCGATCGCAACTTCTTGGCTGTTGGGTAATAGTCACGTTACCGAATTATTTGTCCAGCTACATTTAATTCAATCAAATCCTCCTCAATGGTTGATGCCCCCACAACTGGACAACAAGTATTATCTATTAATACCCACGGTGTTTTTGTTCTGCTTAGCGCAGGTGGTGATGAAACTATCCCCTGCGCCGCGAGTTTGGTCACGGCGTTTAATCGGCAGTATTTTACTAGTCTTATTTGTGCGTTACTTTTTATGGCGATCGCTCTCAACGCTCAACTTCTCCAATCCAGTAGACGGTATTTTCAGCGTCTCTTTATTTGCAATGGAGTTACTGGCAATGGTTGGCAGTGCATTTCAAATGTTGTTGATCTTTACCGCTAAAAATCGCGATCGCGAAGCCGATAAGTACAGTGTGGCAGTCCGAGAAAATCGCTACAATCCAACTGTAGACATATTGATTCCCACCTACAACGAGCCTGACTTTATAGTTAAAAGAACTATTATGGGTTGCCAGGCAATCAACTATGACCGCAAACAAGTCTATGTACTAGACGACACTAGAAGACAAAGCATTAAACAGCTTGCTCAAGAATTAGACTGCCACTACATTACTCGACCTGACAATTCTTATGCCAAAGCTGGTAACTTAAACAACGCTCTTAGACAAACCAATAGTGAATTAGTAGTTGTCTTCGATGCCGATTTTGTCCCGACAACTAACTTTTTAGAGCGTACCGTGGGTTTTTTCCAGCAAGAAAAAATAGCGTTGGTTCAAACTCCGCAAAGCTTTTACAATTGTGACCCCATTGCTCGTAATCTTGGCTTAGAACATGTCTTAACCCCAGAGGAAGAAGTTTTCTATCGTTATCTACAGCCGATTAAAGACGGTGCAGGTAGCGTAGTATGTGCGGGAACTTCCTTTGTTGCCAGGCGTAATGCGCTAAAAGAAATTGGTTATTTTGCTACGGACTCGGTAAGCGAAGATTATTTTACCGGAATTAGGTTGGCGGCTCAAGGTTACGAATTAGCTTATCTAGATGAAAAACTCAGCGCTGGCTTGGCAGCAGAAAGCATTGGCGCACATATCGACCAAAGATTGCGTTGGGTAAGGGGTACTCTCCAAGCCTTCTTTATTCAAGCTAATCCTTTGACTATCTCAGGTTTGAGCCTATGGCAAAGGCTGGGACATTTAGAAGGTTTATTGCACTGGTTCACCTGTTTACCCCGCGTATTCTTTCTTTTTGTGCCTGTAGTCTGCATTTTTGGTCAGTTAACTCCTGTTTTGGCTACCTCATCTGAAATTATCTATATATTTCTGCCTTATTACGCTTTACTACTAACCATATTTGCCTGGTTAAACAGGCGATCGCGCTCCATCTTGCTAAGTGACGTTTATTCCTTAATTCAGGCTATTCCTGTCTCTATTACGGTAATTGAAGTATTTTTGAGTCCTTTTGGTAAAGGATTTAAAGTTACGCCTAAAGGAGTAGCCCACGATAAGTTTAACTACAACTGGTCACTAGCTTTACCAATGACAATTCTGTTTGTGCCAACCTTAATTAGCTTTAGCCTGAGTTTACTAAGTATTCGCGAAACAGGTTTTAATCTAAACTTGTACTGGAGTACTTACAATTTGCTGACAATTACCGTAGCGATGATGACCTTATTGGATTTACCCAAGCCAAGCTTTTATGAATGGTATAACCACAAAAAAGAAATTAACATTTATAGCGATCGCGTCTGTCATCACGGTATCACTCACAAGATTTCCGAAGAAGGAATCGAAATTTTGTTAGATCGGCAAGTTAATTTGGCTACCGATGTCACGGTAGAACTTATACCAGAAATTTTGCTCCTCTCAGGTAAAATTACCCGCAGCTATATCCAAAATGGTGATTTAAGAGCAGTTATTAAATTCCAAAGCGTTAGTGTTGAGCAACATCGCGAACTAATTGAAATGTTATATTGTCGTCCTGGTCAATGGCAGAAACGCGATACTCCTAATGAACTACAGTCTGCATTGATTTTGTTCAAGCTTTTGCTCAGACCATTGATGTTTTTAAATGCTAAAAAGATTAGGCAATTGAAATTACAGTATTAGACTTCTTCTCTTTTCATAAAATCGTTAAACTGTAACGTATGGTTTCACTCCAGAGGTATCGACACCTCTGAGTAACTTAGCAATTTTATTTTGGGAAACTGGCTCAATCCAATTAGGAGCAATTTCAGCTAAGGGTACTAGAACAAAAGCTCGCTCGCTCATTCGAGGATGGGGAACAGTCAAATTAGGGGTGCTGAGAACCACATCACCATACAGCAGTAAATCTAAATCCAAAGTTCTAGCCTGCAATGTGCCTTTGCCCACTCTGCCAAACTGTATTTCGGTAGCCTGGAGAATAGCCAATAATTCTTCGGGAGTTTGTTTTGCCGATAATAAAGCACAGCCGTTAAGATAATCAGCTTGCGGTTGGGGTGTGCCGACAGCCTTGGTTCGATACCAACTAGACGTTTGGGTGAGTTTAATACCAGGAATTTGATTGAGTGCAGCAAGAGAACTTTCTAAAATATTTAAAGAGTCCCCCTGATTGCTACCTAGTGCGATCGCGCATTCTGCCATGATTAATTTACGGGAAGATAAACAACAGCTATGTCCTCACTGCAATTACTGAGATCAACTTGATTCTAACTCAGCAATACTTAAGCCTCACGAGCGAAATATTTACTACTATGTTTGCTGTTTGAGCAACAGTGGGCATTGGCTCTGTCATTATTGTAATAACTTGCTAACAATCTGATTGAAATAATTTCCAAAATAGACAGCCATAAAACTGTTAAGTTTTAATTAACCGCTTTTTAGATTTGATTTTTAGATGTACAATGCCGCAACATCCAATATATTTAGATGCTCATGCTACGACACCGATGGATCAAAGGGTGTTAGAAGCGATGTTACCTTACTTTACCGAGAATTTTGGTAATCCCTCTACTAATACTCATGTTTATGGTTGGGAAGCTAGTGCAGCAGTTAAAAATGCTCGGGAAGTTATCGCTAATATCATTAATGCTACTCCTGAAGAAATTGTTTTTACCAGTGGTGCAACGGAGGCTAATAATCTGGCAATTAAGGGTGTTGCCGAAGCTTATTTTAATCAGGGAAAACACATTATTACCGTCGTTACCGAACATCGGGCGGTATTAGATCCTTGCGCTTATTTAGCAACATTGGGATTTGAAATTACTTATCTGCCAGTACAGTCTGATGGTTTATTAGATCTCGAAAAATTACTGGCAGCTATACGCGAAGATACTATTCTGGTTTCAGTTATGGCAGCTAACAATGAAATTGGCGTATTACAATCATTAGCGGCAATTGGCAAAATTTGTCATCGTCGCGGGGTACTATTTCATACCGACGCTGCACAGGCGATCGCTAAAATACCTTTAGACGTGAGCGCAATGAATATTGACCTGATGTCGCTGACTGCTCATAAGATCTATGGTCCAAAAGGTATTGGTGCTTTATATGTACGTCGCCGCAATCCCCGAGTCAAATTAGTTTCGCAGATCCAGGGAGGAGGACAGGAAAAAGGCAGGCGATCAGGTACTCTATCTACCCCGCAGATAGTTGGCTTCGCCAAGGCATTGGAAATTGGCGTATCAGAAATGGAAACAGAGTCAGTGCGGTTATTGCAGCTAAAAAAACAACTCTGGTCGATGTTTGAACCACTTGAAGGTATACAGCTTAACGGTAATTTTGACAAAAGTCTCCATAATAATCTCAATATTAGCATTAAAGGGGTCAATGGTTCAGCTTTATTATTAGGATTACAATCAGTGGTGGCTGTATCTTCTGGCTCTGCCTGTTCTTCTGAATCAACTGCACCTTCTCATGTCTTAACCGCCTTGGGTCGGGATGAAAAACTAGCCCACGCCTCTTTACGCTTCGGCATTGGTAGATTTAATACCCCTGAAGAAATTGACGCTGTCGGCAAAACGGCGATCGCCACTATTCAATCCTTGCGTCAAGCTAATCACTCATAGCTTTTATATAATACGAAGACAAGATTAACTGGGGTAAATCGCTAATGAAGCTTTCTCAGCTTAGGTCGTTTGTGGCAGTAGCCCGATGTGGTAATTTTAGTCAGGCAGCAGTAGAGTTAGATCTGACACAGCCAACTGTGAGTCATGCGATCGCTACCTTAGAAAATGACTTAGGAATTCAACTACTGTTTCGGGGCAAAAAAGGCGTAAATCTTACCCCAGCTGGAGCCAGTATTTTAGTGCGTTGCGATCGCGTTTTACAGTCAATTGAGGATATTAAGCAAGAAGCTAACCGCTATAAAAGTTTGTCAGGGGGAACAGTTAGAATCTCGGCTTTTCGTGGTGCATCAGCACAGCTACTACCAAAAATTAGAGCCTGTTTTAAAATTAAGCATCCCCAGATAGAGATCAAAATTGTTGAGGAAAAAGACTGTCCCCAAGTAGAGCAAATGGTTTACGAAGGCAAGGCTGATCTAGGCTTTACGATCTTGCCGACTTCTAAAGATCTCGAAACTATGGAAGTGCTGAGAGATGATTATGTGGTTCTTTTGCCATCTAACCTAAATTTAGTTGCCCAGACGGATTGCCCTCAAATTAGCTGGACACAATTGCTTGCTCTACCGATTATTTCCTATCCCAGCCAAAACAGTTGTTTTAAACAGATCGAACATTATTTTGCAGCGGAGGGTTATCAATTTCAGCCTACCGAACAAGTCCGTGAAAGTGATACGATTGTTAACCTGGTTGCAACAGGCTCAGGCGCTGCTATCTTACCACAGCTATCCGTATTTCACACTCCCCAAGGTGTTACCGTCTGCCAGTTACCCAAACCTTTACAGCGAATCGTGGGAGTCGCAACTCCTCAAGACGCAGATTTATCTCATGCAGTTTGGGCATTTATCGATTTTCTGAAGCAGATTGACTTGAATCAGATCTAAATTTTAGCGTTCCGCAATTAGATGTTTCTCGACCATTTTCTCTAGCTGTTGGGGCTTTACTTGATTGTAACGGGCTTTATCTGGCATCATCACTAACGCGGGAGCTTTTTTACACTGTTTTAGACAACCTGTTTTTTGAATGGGAATCTGCTTGCTTAATCCGCGATCGCTCAGTATAGATTCCAACTCTTGACAAACTTTTTTACCCCCCTTTTTCCAGCAGTTCGATTTTTGGCAAACTAGCACCTTAGCTTTGGATTTAGTTTGGCTGTCAAATATAGGTAAGCGAGAAACTGACTCGGTTTTAATAGCAGTTGGCTGACGAGCAACCAGCATTAAAGTTTGAGCTTTGTATTTAGTTTTGCCCGTGGTTGGGTGCTGCTTAGATTTTCCTGCCACCTCCAGCTGACACCCAGGAGACAAACTAGCAATTTTCTCTCTTAGGCTTGGAGAAATTTTAATCCAATATTTACCTTCATCTGTAACTAGCTTGATATATTTAATCTTGTTTTTCTTAAAAGTGATTTTGCTCAGGTTGCCTTGGAAATGAAATCCAGAAACTATGGGGTTAATTTTTGCCATGATGATTGATCAATTCATTCTGTCGACTTTGATCATCGTATTGTACATGCCAGCAATTATCCAACCAATCAATCAATTGGTAACGCTCGGCGCTAAACTGTCTAACTACACTCCAAATTTGCATGAGCGTAGTTGGGCTATATATATCTACTACTAAAGGTTCATTAGTGGAACATTGGCAATCTATTTCTAATGATTTTAAACGGCGAAATACATCCCACCGATAAGCCCACTTAACTGCCAGTACACGGCTAGGCTGTTGCTCGTTTTCTGAAGCATTGATTTTTTTTGAGGTGCGATCGCTCATTTCTAATTTCCTAAATTAAGTATTTTTAAGTATTTTGCTATTTGGCTGAACAGAATCAACTTATTGAAAATATTATTCAATTAATTATTATGACAAGATTATAAACACTAATCAATAATCTTTGTCAATAGATCCAGAAAAATTATTGGTTTATGTAGAAATTTTAGGCATTTGACCTCAATCAATCACATTGTTGCTTTTGCTGCTCCAGCTTATTTTGTATCCTAGAAGACAATCCTAACTGTACTGAACTATAAAGACGTTTAAATTCCTGAGCAAAATGTTGAGAGACAAGCGTATTTTTGATCACAATCAAAGTTTCATCATTATTTTTATTAGCAGCTTCTGACCAATTGTGCGAGCCTGAAATTACCGCCTGATTATCAATAACTGCAAACTTATGATGCAGTTTATCACCGATGACTAGCTGTGCTGTACCGATAGTTTTGAGGGGATCATCCCAAGAATTGTTACCAGCTTCAGCCCGACAACGCAGATATAAAGTAACCCCCAGCAGATCGAGTACTTCGCTGTAGTAACGATAGGCAAAGCCAGCGTCAAATACACCTTTGATTTCTACACCCTGGCTGTGCTTTTGCTGCAAAGTATTGGCTATTGTCTGATCGCTAAAAACAAACAGGGCTAGATCAATAGATGTTGTGGCACTATCGACTGTTTCGTTAATCAAACCATTGGTACTGAAACGCCAATCCAAACGATTAGAAGTGGGAGCAAACTGTAGCGTCATTTCAGTATCTTTCCAGGTAATTGTCTTTGGCGATCGCCAAGGCTTTTTTAAACCGAACTTAGGGTTAATTCCCTTAATATCACCCCACATATAGTTAAACTCTTCGGTAAATAAATCGGCTACCTCCAGATTTTCAATTCTTAGCAAATGATTTACATTTCCTCTGGTTTCAGGATTATCGAGATCGCCATGGATATCACTAAGCGTAAAATTAGCTGAGCCAGTAACTATAGTTTGGCGATCAACAATCATAAATTTGTGGTGCATCAAACCACTACCTTTCGAGCCATCAGCAGTATCATCAATTATCGGAATACCAGCTTGTTCTAAGATCACTAAAGCATCTCGTTGGGCAATTTCGGCAGAACTTAAGTAGTTGTCTTGATTTAAATCAACTAGTTGAAAAAACTGATTATATTTCTGGCGATCGCGCTGATTTAAGCGTTCAATCTCGGATGAATTTAGTTTGCTCAAGGAATGACTGTAATTATTTTCCAAGATTACTCTGATTTTGACCCCAGAACGCTGGCTTTTGACTAAAGCCTGAGCAACTAATGGTAGGTTAAGCTCTTGCACAGCCAGGTCGATAGTAGACTTTGCCGCTGCTATTTCTTGAATAATTACTGATTCTAAATCATCCCCCTGGCGTTCGATATTACGGTAAGGATCGCGATAAATTTGAGTCTTGTCTCGGTGATTAAAATAAACTTGCACAAACTCGTCTTGGGGTAAGCTAGCCGATTGTTGCAAGTTATTAGAACAGGCGATCGTCAGAGTAAAGCTGAACCAAAAGATCCATTGAAAGCGATGCATAAATCAAGAGCCTACTGCTGAAAAATAAACCTTTCTACCATAAGCGAACTAACTTAAAATCAACTAGTCTCGCAACCGAAACAAGAGACATTTTCTGCTTCTGACACTATGGTTATGGGGTGATAAGATACCTGAAGTCTAATTCTCTTATTTAAAATGGCGAGAAAGAACCAAAATAGATAACTTATGCCAAAACTAAATATTATTGATCGTAGTGCGCGTTATTTGTTGTTGCTGAGCTTATTGTCCATCGGGTTAACCACTAACTTACAGGCACAAGAGACAGTCTCTCCAGCCGAATCAACGCCCAGCCCTGATGCAGATAGTTCTACTCCGACGCAGTCTGAGAGTATTTTTAGTATTGAAGGCGGCAATAGATTAATGAAGGAAGCAGAGCAAGCTATTGATGCTCAGCAATACGATCTTGCTGCTGAGAAATTGCAGAGTGCGCGACAAGTTTTTAATCAACTATCTAACTTCTACCTCCAGCTATTTAATAGCTTTTCGGGGCTAGATAATGCTGCTGCCGAATCTCACCGTAAAAAAGCTCTAGATACCAGCATTCAAAGAGATCAAGCTACTTATCAGCTAGCCTTGGTACATCGAGCGCAAAATCAGCCAGAGCTATCTATCCCTCTGTTGGTACAAATTGTTACTTCTCAAAGCCCTGGCATTGGACTCGGCAGAAAAGCCTATGAACAGCTTCTAGAAATTGGCTTTGTTGACACCCCCTATACTCCCCCAAACCCAGCCAATAATCAACCTCCCGCTCCTCAAACACCACCTGCGGAAGGGCAGCCTCCGACTGGAACTCCACAGCCACCAACCAATCCAGAGCCAGATACTCCTTAGTTGTCACAATTTCTTTGCCCAACTAAGAGAACATTTAAGTGATAATAGTTAAGCATCTTTACTTAGATTTAAAAGTAAAATTAGAGATTATTAGCAAACATCATCACCAGGCACAGTCGCTGTTTAAAACACTTACAATTAGCAACAGCGATCACTCTTCAACTCAATCTGTTTAAACCAACTAAACCTATCATGATTAGTCCACAACAAGTCCAAACAATGATTCAAGAGAGGTTAGCCCATGCCGAAGTCAAAGTTGTCGGCGATGGGCAGCATTTTGAAGCCGTAATTATCTCTCCTGATTTTGCTGGTAAAACTAGAGTCAAACAGCATCAGATGGTATATTCGGCATTACAAGCGGAAATGGCATCAGAAACAATTCATGCTTTGTCTCTCAAAACTTACACCCCTGAAACTTGGCAGGCTACTGGACAAGCTGTATAGCAGCAGCAATAAATACTAAGGTGAAGGTGCGCGAACCTGTGAATTGGCTAGATACTGAATTTCTAGCTAAAATTATCCAACTGTTTGACAGTTTAGTAGAATTAAGCAAGTTAATCGCTATAAATTATGGTTGACGTTTTTAGTAAATTTAAGAAAATAGACAATTAAGACTTATGACACCTGAAGTAAAAACAAAAATTGATCGCTTAGTCAATGAAAACAAAATTATGGTGTTTATGAAGGGGTCGAAATTAATGCCCCAGTGCGGTTTCTCTAATAATGTGGTGCAAATCCTTAATACGCTGGGTGTTCCCTACGAAACCGTGGACATCTTAGCCGATGCTGAAATACGTCAAGGAATTAAAGAATATTCCAATTGGCCTACAATCCCACAAATTTATATTGATGGAGAGTTTGTTGGCGGTTCTGATATCGCGATCGAGCTGTATCAAAGTGGAGAATTGCAGCAGATGGCAGAAGTAGCCTTAGCTTCTTAGAGTCTGGCGAGACTGTTAAAAGTGTCTAATTGGACAGTAAGCAAAAGACGACTAACGTAATCTAACTAGATAGTCGTCTTTTATTTGCTCTCTATAGCAATCAACAATAGTGTGAAGCTGCCAGTTAAAAAACGTCCGCTACGAAATGCAGCCAATTGAGATTAAATGTTTAATAATAATCGGTGTCTATTTCCATCTGAGTTTGAGGTGATGATAGCTCAAAGTTAGATGGATCTCTTAAAAAGCGCAGTGTCTGTTCTTCTAAGCGGTGAATGTGATATTGTTCCACAAAGTCGCTGTTGCGTAGGCAAGCAATGTATCCATCAAGATACAGTCTAATTTCCTCGAAACTATAGCGTCTGCGCCACAGATCGACCATGCCGTCTGTAATTTTTTGGTAATGTCTAATGGTTTGAGGATCTTGAAGAATCATGACTTTAATTCGTTGGTGTTACCTAAGAGAATACTAGAAATTAAACTGTTATTAAGTTTTCTATCTTTCCTTATTTTACTGTGTTGGCTTTTAACAATCACATTGTTGGCGGGAACGATTAGTAATGTTGACTCGTAACCATCGCTACAAAATACGATTGAAGCCTCTGTTAGCCTTATGCTTATAGGAATTTTCCCTAAATTTAATGAGGCAAAAGTGGTGTCAACACATATATCTATAGTTGAAAGTAATCCTCACTTGCGCTCGCTACTAGGTTGGCACCTACAACAGTCAGGTTATGTTGTTAGTCAATCTGCTAGTTTGCAACAAGGTCGAGATGCTTTTTATCGGCATCAGCCAACATTAGTAATTATTGACTCGGATTTACCTGATGGCGATGGGTTAGAATTATCTCATTGGTTATTCCAACAGCAAAAGTCGCTAATTCTTTTGCTATCGGCTCGCAGCAATGAGCAAGATATTGTCAGAGGTTTGAAAACTGGTGCTGATGATTATTTAACTAAGCCTTTTGGGATGCAGGAGTTTTTGGCGCGAGTCGAAGCATTAATGCGGCGAAGGCGTTTGTCTAGTTCTGCTCCCCTGTCGATGGAATGTAAAGAACTGAAGATTGACTTGGCACAGCGTCGAGTCCAGTTGAAAGGTAGTTTTATTGAATTGACACCGCAAGAATTCAGTTTGCTTTATGTTTTGGCGCAAGCTGAAGGGAATTCTTTAAGTCGCTCAGAGCTATTACAGCGTGCGTGGCCTGATGCGATTGACAATCCTCGTACTGTAGATACTCACGTGCTATCGTTGCGGAAGAAAATTGAATTTAATCCCAGGCAGCCTAATATAATTCAAACAGTGCGGAATATAGGCTATCGATTTAATCCTGAGTTAGTTGAACCAGAAGCAAATTCACTAGAGAATAATCTACCAGCGATCGCAGCACCGAAAATGACTCGTTTTTCTGGTTAACTATAACCTCAGTTAATTACCAATGCTCATAATGCTCAACTAATAAATCAAAGCCAATCTTGTACCTGTTGCGTCTGTAGCTGATCCATTTTTTGACGTAACTTTTGCCAATTTGATTCAGTAGCAGGAACATCTGCTGCTAATGTTCCTTGATCAATCAATAAGAAGCGATCGCCAAAATTTTTGATTAGCTCTAGCTGGTGGTTGACCATAATGATAGTCATGTTTTGACTTTGATTCAATTCGTTTAATACAGTTAATAAATGAGTCGCCAGACCAACATCCAAAGCCGATGTCGGCTCATCTAACAGAATTACTTCAGGCTGCATGATTAAAGCGCGAGCGATCGCTACTAGCTGTCTTTGTCCTAAAGATAACTGTAGCTCAGTTTTATAAAACCATTCTGAGTCAATAGGCAACAGGTTCGTCCAAGTCTCAATCTTGGCACGGATTTCTAGCTCTGGTAGCTGCTGTAGCTGAAGAGGATAGCTCAAAGCCTCAATAACTTTCATGCCCAATAATTTAGGCTCTTGTGCAGCCAGAACTATCTGACGGCGCAGTTCAACTGAGGTTAGCTGTCGAGCTGGTAGTTCTTGAACATATATTTCACCACTGCTAGGAGAAACCAAACGATTGAGCAGTCTCAACAAAGAAGTTTTCCCAGCACCTGATACTCCGATAATTCCTACTTTTTCCCCTGGTTGAATTTGCAGAGAAATATTCCGCAATAGATAATCTGAGCCAATGTTTGCCTGAAGACTAACTTGTTCTAAACGTAAGACGGGCGGAACATGGCGATCGCTCATAAACTATCTCATTTAACCTTGATTATTAACCGATTTTTGTCCAACTGACTCATCATCTATGGTCAGGATAATTTAAATCTTAGGCTAAAATTTAACTGACCGTGGAATGCTGCGGTCAGATGTAACATCCAATCCCGTTCGCTTTTGAACGGAGTAACCTTGACTTGAATTGATCACTATCGCCAGAGAGGTAAGGATTTGAGGCTGACAAAACTTGCAAATTGGTTATCTAATGGAGATTTAGAGAAATACCGACTACAGGCACAGCAGGAACAAGCTAAATTGCCAAAAATGGAGTCTGAGCTAGCAAAATTTCGCCGTGATTTTCAAAAATCTCAAAAAGAATTAGCACAGGCAAAAGCCCAGCTACAAATCAATCAAGGTTTTCAAATAGAATTAGGAGAAACTCAGCAAAAACTACAGCAAGTTCAAACCGAAGCACAGCACTACAAACAAGAATTATTTGAGCAGCAAAAGCAGTTCGATTTAACTCAATCCCAATTCCAGCTAATACAGCAGAAGTTAGCTAAAGCTCAAAATTGGACACAGCAGCTGAAAACTCCTATTCAAATTACAGACATCAAAAAAACCTTGCCTAAACAAGATTTTGAAACTCTATGGGGTTTTGGAATTATCACGCCGAACGTTGATTTTACGATTACTACAGGAGCAATTTTAGTCAAAGGATGGGTATTGGGGAAAAAAGCTCAGGCTCAAACTGTAAGGGTTAAGTATCAAAATGAAAGTTTATTAGAAACGCCTGTTCAGTTACGCCGTCCAATAGTCATCCAGCAGTATCCTGATATTCCCAGTGCTAGTAAAAGCGGGTTTGAATTTGCTGTAGCAGTTGCAAGTATCCCAGCGGAAATTGAGCTTAGTCTAGAAGCGTTATTAACCGATCAAACCGTTGTTTCTTTGTGCGATTTTCGGTTAAAACCTTTAACAATTGAATCAAATGACACACAAAGTTTGATTTGAATTTAGTTAGACTGATAAAAATTATGCTTAGCCACAAACAAGGTGCTGAGAAAATCTAAAGAAAGTATAAAAAAAATACTTAACCGTTTACAATTAAGACTTAAGGTGTTCGGAGGAACAAAGTGTTTACAAGACTTGCACAACAGCATCGTCAGTTTGTCAGCAATTTAGTGATGACTCTTCAGGCTTTAGCGATCGCATTGGAAAATCAAGGCTACTTAGCATCCTGCTATACCTGTGGTGGTGAGATGAATAGTGCTTCTTTCATGGTCAGTTTAAAAGATGAGCATTTAATTCGGTTTTTAGTCTCAGACTATGGAATCACCTGGACTGAAATGAGAGATGACCGCGAACTAATGAAACTAGAAGGTGCAGAAGCAATTAATCAACTACAGGATTTAGCAGATCTAATTAAATACCAAGCACAGCCATCGGCAGCTGAATCGCTTAATTCAGATAATGCGCCAACTTTGCAAAATGTTTAGCCAGTCTCAATGGTCGATAATCCAGCAAAAACACCCTAACTAAAAGCTAGCTGGGGTATTGCGATTGAGACGTTTGGGTCTTACCCAGGGAAATGCTCGCAATGCTGTTTCTTGCCACCAGACTTTTAATTCACTGTCCATAAGTTCAATGTTTTTCAGTATTTTAGCGACTGACTTCGATCCCTCGATCTCGCAGTTGCTGCATAAAAAATTCTTCTAAAGAAGGTCTGGCTAAATGAATACTGACTAACTGAGCTTCAACATCATCTAAATGAGCAACGAATTGATTAGGTTTGACCTTTAACTGTCCATGCCAATAGTTATTTTCCTGAGTTAAATTGGTTAACCACGGATCTAGGGTAAGTGAATTACCTCCTGAGACAATAGCTCGGTAAGCATTACTAGTACCAAGTAATTCATCAAGAGAACCTTGGCAAATTAATTCTCCTAAAGCCAAAAAAGCAATGCGATCGCAAATTTGCTCAATATCAGACAAAACATGAGAATTAAAAAAAATCGTTTTACCCTGCTGCTTGAGCGATAGAACAATTTCTCGCATTCGATAACGCCCCATCGGATCAAGTCCAGACATCGGCTCATCTAAAAACACAATTTCGGGATCGTTAATTAAAGCCTGCGCCATCCCAACCCGCTGTAACATTCCCTTAGAATACTGCTTGAGCTTCTTTTGGCGGGCGGTAGACTGAGCTAATCCGACCAAATCTAATAATTCAGCAATGCGTTGACGCTGTTGGCGCCGTGGTATTTGAAATAGTCCAGCAATAAATTCCAAAAATTCCCAAGCAGTCAAAAAATCATAAAGATAAGCATTTTCAGGTAAATAGCCAATTTGTTGCTTGACGGTGCGATCGCCTATCGGTTTTCCTAAAATAACCGCCTTGCCAGTAGTGGGACGAGTAATACCTAGTAAGGTTTTTAGTAGAGTAGTCTTTCCTGCACCATTAGGACCTAATAAACCAAAAGTTTCGCCTCGATGAATAGTCAAAGAACAGTTTTTTAGCGATTCAATTTTTTGATTCATCCAAAAACCAGTTCGGTAAGTTTTACCTAAATTCCAGGTTTGAACTACTGGCATTGAATTACGGGAAACCAAAGTGGGTGATAAATCAGCAGAGTGCATAAACAACAGTCATCTAGAGAGTATCTTTCTCTATATAGTTCCCTTCAGCCGACTTTTTGATTACATCCTCTGTGAAGATTTTTTTGACAATGGTTCAAACACTTTTAATTTAGAGTATGGAATCTTAAATTATTGGTCATCAAGAGAGCTAATACTGAGATCTTGCACCTACCCCGTAACTGACTTGTGGTATCAGGGAAAAGGGTAAAGGTTAAGGGGAAAAGGACGATAAATTGATTATCAACTCTAAATTATTAAGTTTACTTGTACT